>NZ_JAMYLV010000016.1:0-140095 GCF_040318195.1 Mesorhizobium sp. M1273
CGCGAACCCTCTTCAGGGCCGCTTCCGGGCCCCCCTGTTCGCCCCGCGCGGCGCCCCCCCTATTTACCCCCGCGTTGTTTCCCCCCCGCGCCCGCTGCCGCACGCAATCGGGGGGGTGTTCTAAACGCGGCGGGCCGAACCGGCCAAGGCCATGCAGGAACGCCAGCGCCGCAGCGATCAGGATCGTCAGTGTCAGCGCCAGGAACGGCGGCTCGACCAGAAGCTTGGCGAGGTCATATTTCCGCGCCCCGCCGTGCAGTGTCAGATCGAACATGACCAGACCCTTGCCAGGCCGCAGCCATTGGATCAGGTCGCGCGCCGCGGCCGCCTTGTCGGCATCTCCAAGCGCGGAATTGTTGATTAGGTCGGGGTCGGTCAGGATGAAAAAGGGTTTGTCTTGGAATTCGACGAGGACGGCCTTGCCGCTGCCTGCCGCAATGATCGGGTGATCGTCGGCAACCCATTGCATGTCTTGCGGCGCGGCGACGAGATGGCCCCGGATCTCGAGTTGCTCGACCGTGCTCCTGCCGACACCGAGCTTGGCCTTGGCGATCCGGCCGAGCCAATTGTTGACTACGGTGTCGGGCAAACGCTCGATTTTCATCTTCCATCCCTCATGCTGCTGGAGGGGCAAGGTCTGCCATTTGGGCAGCACGAAGAGAGTCTCGCGGTCATCGCGAAGCTCAAGAATGCGGTCAAGCGCCTCCGGATCGCTGTCGGGCGAGATGGTGACGATCAGCAGTATATCTCTGGCAAGGTCGTCTTCGGTCCGCGCCATCAAGGGCGCTTCGCCGGTGAGCCGCAGCCATTCCGCCAGGCCGGCGTAGCCGACGCCGCTTTTCGACAGCGGCGTGGCGCCGCCATTGCCGGGTTGCCGGAAATCGGGAGCATAGGTGGACAGCAGGAAGAAGCCGGCTGCCGCAAGGAGGCTGGCGAAAATCCCCCAAAACAGTGTCTTTCGATTGAACGGCTCCTGTGCCTCGACCGCCGGTGCACTCACGTCCAGGCATCCCGGAAGGCGAAACGTTCATAGGCGCCGCGCGCCTGCCGCCAGCCTTCCGCGCCGACCGGCCGGCGCGCGAACAGCGCCGCCTCGACAATGCGGGCGATCTCGGTAAACGCATGGCGCGCCCTTCCCGGCAGGGAAGGGGCATTGGCGATGTCGCGCGCGGTGAGCGACGGGCGCAGGAAGTCCGGCAGCCGGCCGGCAATATCGGCGACGCTGCGCCGAAGCAAAAGGTGAACCGCCTCGTCGTAGTCGCCGCGTGCGGCCAGCGCATCCGCTTGCGACAACAGGATCTGCGCGGCGCCGGCGTCGGGGCGCCAGGCTTCTTCGTCTTCGACTTGGGGTCGAGCGCGCTGCCACGGCAGCCGCCAGGCGATGCCTTTCACCTCAAGGAAGACCAGAAGCAGGATGATTGCGATGCCCGATATCACCGCCCCCCAGAACAGATAGATCATGTAGGGACCGAGCCACGACAAAAAATCCTGCAGCGGTTTCAGCCACTCGGGCGGCTTCGGCGACACATAGGCCGGCAGGTCGAACTGGATCGACTCATCGGCGATCAGCTGCTTGTGCAGATTGGTCAGCCGTTCGGCTTCCGCTGTGCCTGGCTGTGCCACCGCCACCCGCTCCCCTGCAACCTGTGGTTCCCAGCCGACACTGACAATGCAGCGGAACAATTGCAAGTGGGCTGGACGGCGACCGTCAATCTTGGCAGATTTACCAGCGGGGCCGCCAGCCACATGCGGCGGCGAGGCAGGGGGACGTATCGTGACATCAGTGACACTGGAACGGCCGAACAAATTTCGCATCGGCAGGGTTTTCAACGACAGCTTCGCTGTCATCAGCCGCAATCCAGTGCTTTGCCTCGGATTGGCAATGCTGTTCTCAGGCTTGCCTACGCTCCTTTACCAGCTTTGGATTTGGAAATGGGCGACCAACGTCGAGGCTGGCGTTCCGGAGTTCTCAGCCCAGCGAATCACTGCCACGATCATTGGCGTGTTGGTTTCCATGACACTGTCGGCAATCCTGCAGGCGGCGCTGGTGCGTGCCGCGATCGAGGATCTGAACGGCAAGCGACCATTGATTGGCGATTGCCTCAGGACGGCAATCTCCCTCCTGCTGCCGGTGATAGGCATCGCGCTACTGGTGAGCCTCGGCGCCGCCGCCGGCGCGATGCTTCTGCTCGTTCCCGGCATCATATTGTGGCTTCGTTGGTCTGTCGCTGTGCCTGTTTTGGTTCAGGAAAGACTGGGGGTCTTCGGCAGCATGAAGCGCAGCCGGGAACTTACCAAAGGAAGCCGCTGGGCTCTGTTCGGATTCTGGATTGTCCTGTTCATAGCTGTGGTGCTGATCCAGGCCGTGCTCAGCCGTGCGATCATGGTCTTTGGCATAACCACCGGCATATTTCTTGGCGCCCTGGTGACAGCGATCGTATCCATTGTGACGTCGGTCGCCCCGGCAGTCAGCTATGTCGAGCTACGCCAGGTCAAGGAAGGCACCAGCGTCGAAGACTTGGCGGAAATCTTCTCGTAGCGGCAAGGGATTTGCTGCCTTCATCGCGTCAGGATCGGTCTGGACTGGATAGGTAATATCGTGGCGTCAATAACGCTGGAACAGCCCGACAAATTTCGCATCGGCAGGGTTTTCAACGACAGCTTTGCCGTCATCGGACGCAATCCCGTTCTTTGCCTAGGGCTTGCCTTGATTTTCTCCGCCCTGCCGAGATTCGTATTTGCGCTCTGGTTCAGGAATACCGTTACGAATGTCGAGCATGGCGGCCCGGAATTCTCGGTTCAACGGGTCGCGCTCACGGTGGTTGGCGCGATCGGCTATATTGTCCTCATGTCCTTGCTGGAGGTGGCTTTGACGCGCGCTGCCATCGAGGATTTGAGCGGCAAGCGGCCGTCGATGCGTGATTGCATCGGGACGGCCGTGGCACTCCTGCTGCCGGCAATCGGCATTTCGCTGATTGTCAACATTGGCTTCACAGTCGGCCTCGTGCTGCTCGTCGTTCCGGGATTTTTGTTGTTGGTTCTCTGGGTTGTAGCGATACCGGTTCTGATTCAGGAAAAACTGGGGGTATTCGCGAGTTTGGGCCGCAGCCGCGATCTTTCCAAGGGCAGCCGTTGGTCTCTGCTCAGTCTCTGGTTCCCCCTGTTCGTAGCTTTGGTCGCAACAAATTTCACGTTGGGCCGCGTCCTATCCCACTTAGGCATTCCGCTCGTGTTCTTCCTGGACGCTCTGGCGCGCGCGGTCGAGCAAGTCGTGTTTTCCACTGCCATCGCCGTCAGCTATGTCGAGCTGCGCCAGGTCAAGGAAGGCACGAGCGTCGAAGACTTGGCGGAAATCTTCTCCTGAGGACGGGTGGAGGCTTTTCATCGACGGCTCGGCTCTCGCGTTGCCCTCGGGCAGCCGAGCTTGTTCACAAACCCTGTGTCTGCGCCGGTAACGCTGCGGCCAGCCGCTTCGCCCATTCTTCGATGCCGGAGCGGCCCGCCAGCAGGTCCTGCCTGATCTCGATGAGGACGGCCTGAATGCCGCGATCGTCGCCATGGACCGGTATGGCGTAGTCGCCGTCGCGGCTGATCGCATAAGGCTCGTTTGCCGCGGCGTTGAGCGCACCGTCGGCGCGCAGGCCGGCAAGCACTGCCTGGCCGAAATCGACTGCCCGGTCGTAAAGCACGCCGGCGTGCCAGGGCCGCGCAATGCCGAGGAAGACCGGCGTGAAGGAGTGGACCGTCGCGATCCGCGTCGGTCTGCCCTGCTTCGCCCGGTCGTGGAGATGGGCGGCCACGCGGTCATGAAACGGCGCGAACATGATTTCGGCACGCCGGCTTCGCTCCTCCGGATCGAGGCCGACATTGCCGGGGATGCCGGTGTCCTCCGATAGCGCCGGAATGCTGCCGCTGGAACCAAGCGGCCGGTTGAGATCGATCAACAGCCGCGAATAGGAGCTGAGGAAAGCCGGAGCATCGAGCAGTTTCGACAGAGCGCGGGTCACTTCGGCGGCGCCGATATCCCAGGCGATATGGCGCTGCAAATGGCGGCTGTCGAGACCGAGCCGCGCATACTCGGCCGGAATATGATTGGACGCGTGCTCGCATATCAGAACGATATCGGAACGCCCCGTTTCGTTGATTGCGTCGACCGCGGGCGGCCAACCTTCCGGTAGGATGGCGTTGGCAAGCGGCTCAGCCATCAATACAGCGTCCGGTAGAGATCGCAGACCGCCACTGGGTCGAGACCGGCGAGGCGCTCGGTCTCATGCCGCTTGAGGCCGACAAAGGTCTCGACGAACACCGGCGCGAACCATCCGGTGACGGTCTTGTCGGCAACGAGCGCGTCGAGTGCCGCAGGCAGCGTTTCCGGCAGCCGCACGAGGCCAAGCTTCTTGCGCTCGGAACCGCTCATCAGCGTCGGGTCGCCCGAGACAAGCGGCGGCGCCGGCAGCTTGGCCTTCAGCCCCTCCAGCCCGGCGCGCACGATCGCTGCCAGCGACAAATAGGGATTGCCGGTGGCGTCGGCTGCCCGGTATTCGATATTGTACTGCCGCGCCGGATCGCGCCCGCCGATCGTCACCGTCGGGCAGATGCGCAGGCTCGCCTCGCGGTCGCGATCGGCAAGCCAGGTGTAGGACGAGCTCCAGCTATGCGGCTTCAGCCGGTAGTAGGACGACACACTCGCTGCCGTCATGGCGGTGATCGCGGGCAGGTGGCGCAGCACACCGGCACAGAACGAAGCGGCCTGGCTGGAAAGGCCGCCCGGCTGGGCCGGGTCGTAGGTCGCCGGTTGCCGGCGTCTTCGACGAAACTGAAATGGATGTGGACGCCGTTGCCGACGGCATCGGGAGCGGTTTTGGGCGCGAAGCTCGCCCGCCAGCCGGCACATCGCGCGACTTCGCGCGTGATCTCGCGGATGGCGACGGCGCGATCGGCCGCGGCAAGCGCATCGGCCGGCTCGCACGTCACCTCGAACTGGTCGGTGCCGAATTCGGCGATCACCACTTCGGGCGCGACGCCGGCTTCCGCTAGCGCCGCCATCAGATTGGCGGCAAACGGGTCGGCGCGGCGCAGTGCGGCCAACGACATCGAATGAGCCGGCCCGAAGTCGCCCTCGATATGGAATTCATGCTCGAAGGCGGCGATGACGGAAAGCCCGGCCGCTGTCTTCAACTCCGCCAGCGCATCCTTGAGCATGGTCCGCGTACAGCCGACCCACGGGCTGCCGTCGAGTTCGACGATGTTGCCGGCGACCATGTCGAAAGGCGTCGCCGATCCGGTCAGCGCCGTGCGAAACCGCGCGTTGAGATCGGGAACGAGCCGCACATCGCCTGACGAGCCCCACGGATTGGGATCGACGATCGAGTTGAACGGCGTCAGCGACAGGTTGGCCTGCAGCCAGCCGACGCCGGTCGCGGCGATCTTCTGCAGCTTGCTTTCGACGACCGAGCGGCCGCGCGTGATCGCCGACAGATCGGTGGTGACGACGGCAACCAGCGGTTCGACGGTCGATGTCATGCAGCTTTTCCCAAGGCTTCGAAACGGCCCGTAACGGTGGCGGTATCAGCGACCCAGCAATAGCCACCGAAGGCTTTTAGCGCGCCGTCATGACGCTCCTGCGAGGCGGCGGCGCAAGCGTCCGATACGCAGGTGACGAGATAGCCGCGATCGGCGGCATCGCGCACCGCCATGTCGACGCACTGGTCGGTCATGATGCCGGCGACGATCAGATAACGCACGCCGAGGTTTTTCAAGACATAGTCGATGTTGGTCGAGTTGAAGACGCCCGACGAGGTCTTCGGCAGCATGATCTCGTCGCCGACCGGCGCCAGCGACGGCACCGGCAGCCCCTCCGGCCGGCTCGGCGCGATATGGATCGGCGTCAGCTTGTGGTCGAGCGAGCGGTCGCGGCCGTCCTCGGTCAGGCTCTGGATGATGGTATGGACCACCTCGACGCCGTTGGCCCGCGCCGCCGCCAGAAGGCGCTCCTGGTTGGGGATCGTTTGCGACGCCGTCTGCCGGTAGAAATAGTGGTCGGGACCGCGCTCCGGATGCGCCGGATCAGCACCCGGCTCCAGCCAGACGCGCTGCATGTCGACCAGCAGCAGCGCGGTTTCGCCGGCCCGGAACGGCTCGTTTCGTTTCGGCAATGATGGCGTCATGCTTGGGTCCTGCTTCGCTGATCACGTCTGGCTGATTTAGCTGATTTTGGTCCGCGCGTCCTGCGTGGTGGACGCACTTATTGGGATATTCGAAGTCACTAATTTAAGATAAGCTTTGTTTTCGGGCGTGGAGACGGGGGGTCTCTGTCATGATCGATTCAGACGTGTTCGACTTTGTCGAACGCTGCAGGAAGCACACAGCCACCGGGCCGCTGCTGAGCGACCTGCTCGAGACCGTGAGGAATCTCGGCTTCGAGCACCTTATCCTGAGCGGCGTGCCGCTCGGTGGCCAGAAGCTTGCCCCGATGGTTGAACTGAATGGCTGGCCGGCCGGCTGGTTCGAACGCTATGTCGAGGCCGAGCATGCCGCGGCTGATGGTGTTTGCATTTACTCGGCAAAGACCCTGAAGCCGTTCCTGTGGTCCGAAGTCCCGGCAAAGTGGTCGGATACGGAAGGCTCACGACGCGTTGCCGGTGAGGCAACGGAGTTCGGCATCTGTAGCGGCTTCGCCGTACCGATGCTCAGCGTTCACCATTGGCAATCCGTGCTGTCGTTTGCCTCTTCCGCGAAGGCCTGCACCCTGTCGCCGCGCCATCAGGTGCAACTGGTGACCATGGCGGTATACGCGGGCATGTCGATCCAGGCCTTGGCGAATGACGATGACGACCACGAGGGCGTGCTGACCGACCGCGAAAAAGAAGTGCTCTTGTGGGCCGCGGCCGGCAAGACCTCATCGGAAACCTCGCAGATCCTTGGCCTGACCGAGCGCACGGTCAAATGGCACTCGACACGAGCCAGGGAAGCTTTCGGCGTCGCCACGACCACGCAAGCGGTCGTCGAAGCGGTGCGCCGGCGCCTGATCCACCCCTAAACGCGTCAACTGTCCCATCGGACAGGTGACGTATATTAGCGCGACTGCGAGTATCCCTGCGAGAACGATCGGGGGATCGCGCCATGATAACGGCCCACGTAGTCAATGCGCATAACAAGCATCTCTATGAAAACGAATTCGACGAGTTTCTGCGCCGCCGGCACGATTTCTTCGTGCATCAAAAACGCTGGCGCCCTCCGAGCCCGGATGGTCGCGAACTGGATCAATTCGATACAGACGCGGCGACATACCTGCTGGGCATTGAAGACGATCGCGTAGTGACTTCGGCTCGATTGATCCCAACGAGCGAGCCGCACATGGTCTCGGAGGTCTTTTCTCACATGTGCGAAAAATCGGGCGTCCCCAGGCGTCCCGATTGGGCCGAATGGACGCGCACATTCGTCGTTCCCGACAAACGAACTGCCGGACTGAGGGGAACACTGACGCAGCTGTGCTGCGCGGTGATGGAATACGCTCTCGACGAAGGCCTCAACGCTGTCGGCGGCATCCAGGAAACCTACTTCATGCCGCACCATGGCGCGCTCAAATGGCGGGCCGAGCCGATGGGCATGGCCAGGGAAGAAAACGGCGAATGGTACATCGTCGCGTATATCGCCGTGAATGAGGCGGCGCTGGCGAGTGTGCGGAGAATACTTGGGATTGAGCATTCGTTGCTGGTTCGGCGTGGCGCGCAGCTGCCTTTCATTGACAATGCTCAGAAACTTGGCAACGCAGCCTAGATCGACCAACTGGCATGTTAGCACGAAAGTGGGTCTTCGATTGGTGGAGTGGAGTGGCTGCGCTACAAAGCCTGCCGGTCGCCTCGCCGGATCTTTCATGCCGATTGGCTTCCTAGCTGGGATCGTGCGCGGCTACGTTTCTTACTTGGAAACACAACTAGTTCTTGCATCCATATTGATGCTCATATAAGAAGAAAGATGCATAATCGAAACCAGGGAGGTTGAAATGGCAGTAAAGGTGAAGGAGATTGTCATAAGGTACGAAGAAACGGATGGTGGCGCAAAGCCGTTGGGAGCGAATAATCTTGAGGATTTTCGCCCACTTAGGCTCGACGTCCATCATCATATGGCACCGCCGCCCCCGCCGGAGGACGGAAAAAAACCGGCACGTTAGGATCTAGATCGTATTAACGGAGGCGGACTTGGTTAGAAGCTATGGACCTCTATTTGAAGGTGAGTTGTTCAACGCCAAGTCGGTCGCAGCAGCGGCTGTGAACAAGTATGGGCAGGGGCTTATCGTTCTAGAAGATCACCTTGAAAATGTAGATCCATGCCTATCAGCTGACATACGTCTTCTGCGGCAACTCTTAACAGAGTCGCCTCCAGCCCTTAGGTTTGAACTCTTGAGTGGCCCGCATTTGCGATCGGCCATAGATGCGGCATTTATTGATGCCCATGCAGACTTAAAAGGAGTGGGTTACAAGGCGATTTCGACTGCTTGCAAACTTCTCTCGTCCCACCTGGAGCGAGCGCCCTCCGCTCCGCAAGGGTTGGGCTTGAACATTGTGCAAGTTGAAGGCGATTGCGACTTGGAGTCCCAAGCCATCGAACGTCTCTTCGATCGGTTTATGTCCCGCAATGTCGCCAAGGTTAAGGCGGCGATCGTGGAACCGGCCGATGGATTTGTTCAACTAGCGGACGCGGCCGCCGACCTGCTAATTTCGGTGGATAGGGGGTTGTATGAGCAAGTCGTCTACAATGGGAGGTACGTGGGGTTTATAGACTACGCCGAAAATAGCATAAGAAGTGGGTACCGCGAAATTGCGCAAAGTGTATCTTCCCATCTAGTGCCGTCAACTTTCTTTGTTTCGTATCACAGCGCGAAGGATACCGAAACTCTGGCAGAAGCTTTTTTGCACGAGTCTTTGCATAAGAAATTGTCGAACACGTTGTACGTGAACAATTTCTTGATTGACGGAGAATATAGCGGGAAATTCAACTCCTATTGGAACAGAGATTCCCGTTGGAATTCAAATCAGTGGGAATGTGATCGCGCGGTCTACGCGTTCCATTTCTATGCACATTTTAGCAACTTCTATCACGATGAGAAATTTAAGGACGCATTTAAGATAAACGGGAGGGCCAAGGAGACCGTTGCCGAAGAGCGCGGTAGGGCCCTATTCGAATGGATGTCCCAGACGTGGACTTTTTATCTGACCCAACAGGGCTGGGAATTTTTCTCAGAGTTGTCTAGGCGCGCGGGGTATCTCCAATGAGCAGGATTGTGGAGCTTGTTCTTTCAGTGGAGCTAATAGAGCCAGCAGATGCCATTCTTGCTAATGAGCGCTTCGGCCCCACCCAGCTTGAGATTACCCCCATTTACACTCCTGAGGGAGGTATAGATTTTCGGGTGAGGTTTGAGCCAGATAACTTGCAGCGGCGAAATCAGCCACTAAGGCGCACGGTGCGCCCCATTTTTCCCGAGGCCTAAGCAATGGATATCCGGGATCGGTTGCGAGACGCCGTTAGACAAATCACAGCCGAGGAGCACAAAATACTCGCTGCTGGGGAGCAGCCCGAGGACTTGAGTCCGTCGGATCGTGAAATTCTAAGGCGGGCCTTCATGACCAAGAATGTGGTCGGCTTAAGTGTCGCACCAAAGGTTGTGGATGGATTGGAGCAAGCGGACAAGGTTAGCTTGAGAGTTTATGTTCAAAAGAAGCTAGCGGCTAACGTGGCCGAATGTCCTATTCCAAGCACTATAAGGTTCGGCACAGGGGAAACCGTCCAAACGGACGTCGTGGAGGTCGGTACGGTTGTGCCGCACACTTCCAGCGCGCAGCGCGAACGGAAAAGACCTCTGGTACCTGGACTAAGCATAGGTCATCCCGAAATAACGGCGGGCACGTTGGGCTGCATTGTCAGGCGAAGTACTGAGCCAGACGGCGCTTTCGTGCTTTCAAACTACCATGTCCTGGGTGATGATGGTGCTGCTTTTCCGGGCGACGCGGTAATCCAGCCTGGGAGTGCCGATAAGGGCGTCGTGCCCGGGGACATCGTTGCCACGTTGGAGTTCACCGTTCCATTCCATTTTGACGGCACACCGTGCCGGGTCGATGCTGCTCTCGCTCGAATAGAGGATGGTGAGAAATGGCAAAACGATTGGCGTTGCTTCGGCAACACAATTGACGTTTTGTGCCTCACGAGGTTGCCCCAAAAGTCGGAAACCGTGTACAAGATCGGGCGTACATCTGGGCTGACGACAGGAACAGTTATCGATCCAAACGTTGAAGCCTTCAAGATAGACCATAAGGAGCCGGGTGGAGACAAGCTGAAGCCAGTAGTCTTCGTAGACCAGGTTCTCTGTTCGAAGTATGCTGACGGCGGAGACAGCGGCTCTATAGTATTCACGAGCGATGGATTTATGGTCGGACTACACATGGCTGGAAGCGAAGAGGTATCTGTATTCAACAAAATTATGAACGTTGTGCAGGAGTTGCATATAGAGTTTATAAAGTCAGAAATTAGTTAAATACTTGGCGAGATGCTCTGACAGGGTGACTGTTAAGGATGCGATGAACCTGGCATCCTTGAGTAGCCTCGTTTACAGAATCCGAAAAATCTCTAGCCAAGCTCGCCGACCGCTCGTTCCTGAACCTCTGGTCGTACCCGAATCCGTATCGCTCACAGAAGCTCGGAGGCTGGGCGATGGAAAGGAAGCCTGCGATCTCCTGGTCGTCTGCGATCCGCATGTCCTGGTCTTCTCGGAGAAAGACATCTGGTGACAGTGCACTATTTTCTTTTCGCCGCCTGCCTCGTTTTCCGGGTTTCACGGCTTTGCCGATTTGCCCGGCGATGCTCAGCCCACGGGTGCATCGAAAACCACGACATCGGCGACGCGGCAATACTCGATGAGCAGTTCTTGCGGAACTTATAGTCTTCGGACGTGAAAACACTTTGGCTCGCCCGTACGGTGCCGGGGATGCGGCAGACCGGGAACGCCGGCAAGGTGCACCATGCGGCGGCGGCAACATGGTAAAAAGTGCACTCACCGTGATTCTGATCTATACTCCGGACACCAGCCCGAACGCCTGTGGCAAGGCGAAGGGCGGATGAAGCGCCTGATAGAGTTCTCTTTTTAGTCACGGGGCGATGTTAAGATGTTAGCCTCCGACCTGACGAAATTTATCGAGCAGGATCATCTGGCCCTGGATGCCTTCGTAAAGGGCGATCCTGAGCCCTTGAAAAACCTCTACTCGCGACAGGACGACGTCATTATTGCCAATCCCTTTGGCCCGCCGGCCAAGGGATGGAGAAAGGCCGCTGAGACCATGGACCGGGCCGCCACCAATTACCGGCACGGCAAGGCCATCGGCTTTGAGCGCATCTCGGAGTATGCGACAGCCGATTTGGGATACATCGTCGAGGTCGAGCGGTTCCAATCCAAGGTCGGTGGTGGCAACAAACTGGTGCCGATTGCGCTTCGCGTCACCACCATATTCCGGCGCGAGGAAGGCACGTGGAGGATCGTCCTTCGTCATGCCGATCCGATAACCTCGGCACGCCCGCCGACGTCCATTGTCGGGGAGTAGAAGGTTGCCGGAGAGGTTTTAGGAATTACGGTGACTGTGCACTAATTTCCTTTCGCCGCCTGCCTCGTTTTCCGGGTTTCGCGGCTTTGCCGATTTGCACGGCGATGCTCTCGGCCCACGGGTGCATCGAAAACCGCGACGTCGGCGACGCGACAATACTGGAGAGGGCGACACGGGAAAAGTGCACTGTCACCGTAATTCGACCACCGTAATTCGACGGAAGTTATTCCTGGAGGAGCGGGTTCGGTAGCTAAGTAATTGAAATTGCTTGGCTGGGGAACCTGGATTCGAACCAGGACTAACGGAGTCAGAGTCCGTGGGTCTACCGTTAACCTATTCCCCAGCAGGCGCGGCCGTTGAAAACCACACGGGCAGGGCGACAATGTCGCCGCGCGTGCCTTGTAGCCGCCGCCGGAAAATAGTCAACCCTGCCGTAGGCATTTCAATCGGCGCGGTTGCTTCAGATTTGCCCTATCGTCACTCCTGCCGGCGTTTGCGCTGCCCCTCACCCTCTCTCCGTTCTTCACGGGGAGAAGGGTCCCGGCAGGGGGTTGAGGGGCGGCGCCGACATTGAGGATTGATCTTCTCACGGTCGTCATCAGGCCTGACGCGATTGCCCAAGCTTCAACTCTCGCTGCGGCTGTATTGCGAGTGCTCGAAAAACAGCACCACGCCGAGCGCGATCAGCAGCGGGATGATCAGGTAGAACAGCCGGAACACCAGCAGCGCCGCCAGCACGCCGACCTGGTCCATGTGCGACAAGCCGGCAAGGAACACCACCTCGAAGACGCCGAGCCCGCCCGGCGCATGCGAGATCTGCGCGATCGAGAACGACACCAGGAAAACGCCGAGCACGATGAAATAGCCCGGATTGCCGGTGGCGGGCAGGGCGAAGAAGATGATCGCCGCCGCCGCCAGCAGCTCGATCGGGCCGACCAGCAATTGCCGCGCCACGATCGGCAGCGCCGGATAGTGAAGCTGAAAGCTGCCGATCCTGAGTGGTCTCAGATGCAGCCAGCTGCCGAATATGTAGGCCGCCACCACGAGCAGCATGGCGAACCCTCCCGCCTGCGCCAGCCGGTGATGCGGCGTGCCGGAAAACCGGTCGATCACCTCGGGCTCGAGCAGCAGGACGATGCTTGAGACGAACAGCGTCGACAGCACGAAGGTGATCCAGCAGATCGCCACCAGAATGCCGACGTCCTGCCCGGTAAGGCCCCTGGTGCCGTAGGCGCGGTAGCGGATCACCGCACCGGAAAACACCGAGCCGCCGATATTGTGCGACAGCGCGTAGGTGGTGAACGAGCAGAAGGTGACGAACAGCCACGATACTTTCTTGCCGATGTGCAGCAACGCGATGTGGTCGTAGCCGGCGAGCGAGGCATAGGCGATGACCGAGCTCAGCGCCGCCAGCACCCAGCCGCGCGCCGGGATGGCGATTATGCCGGCCCAGACATCATCGAGCGAGATGCCGCGCAATTCGTGCAGCAGCAGCCACAGCGAGAACACCACCGCCGCGATGCCGATCACGGGCCAGAAATAACGCCTCCAGTTCATGGCCTGACGATCATGCGTTGCAGCCCGTACCCGTTTTCGCAGCAGGCAAACCGCCCGCGTTGCCGGATGATTTACCCTCCATTTCAGAAATGCCTCATTGAAGCCGGCTATTCAACCGGGAAGGCGCGTTGTGGCGCTCGCGCCTTCCCTTCTCCCAAGGGGACAAGGGCTCACCGACGTCGCCGCCTTCACGCCGCCGGCAAAATTCGCCGCGAGCGCTCTTGGTGATCCGGCCCGGCGCTGATAGTCTGGCGGCAACTTGAACATGTAAAAGCGCCTGCTGCGTCCGGTCTCCGGTTCGCGCGGCGCCGGAAGGAACGACAGTGGAAGACCACGAAGCCGGCGCTGGCGCGCCGGAAGTGGGCGTGTCCAGGGGTTCGCCGACGCCGTCCGGCCAGGCAAGCCCATCCACCGGACGCTACGGCCGTCAGGTGCAACCCTGGTCCGGCAATGGACAGGCTGGCGACACGTCCCACGATCACAAGGGTCAGAACGGCCCGCATCAGAACGGCAAACCCAAGAAACGGCGCAAGCGTCGGCGTGGGCGCAAGGTTTTCGCACGCGACGAGACTCGTCCGCTGGCGGCCGGCGCTTCGGTGCCCGCCGCCAACGAGGCCCCGGCCGCGCGCCCGCCCCAGCCAGCGGCTTACGCGCCTCCGCCCTCAGCTCCGCCAAGGCCGGGGCAAGGTGCCCGCACACCGCCGCCGCTGCAGGAATTGCCGGTGTTTGCCGCGCTCGATCTCGGCACCAACAATTGCCGGCTGCTGGTCGCGGTGCCGACGCGCCATGGCCAGTTCCGCGTCATCGATGCCTTCTCGCGCATCGTCAGGCTGGGCGAGGGCCTTACCGCCAATGGCCGGCTCGGCGACGCCGCAATGGACCGCGCGGTCGAGGCGCTGAAGATCTGCGGTGACAAATTGCGCAACCGCAAGGTCAGGAAAGCCAGGCTGATCGCCACCGAGGCCTGCCGAACCGCCGCCAATGGCGTCGAGTTCCTCGAGCGCGTCGAGCGCGAGGCCGGCCTGAAGCTCGAGATCATCGACCGCCAGACCGAGGCGCGGCTGGCGGTGTCGGGCTGCGGTTCGCTGGTCGAGCGCGACACGCAAGGCGTCGTGCTGTTCGACATCGGCGGCGGCTCGTCCGAAATCGCGCTGATCGACCTCACCGGTCAGCGCTCGCCAAGGCTTGCCAACCATATCGTCTCGTGGACGTCGCTGCCGGTCGGCGTCGTCTCGCTGGCCGAGCGTTTTGGCGGCCGCACGGTGACACGCGAGATCTTTGGCGCCATGGTCGAGGATGTCGCAATGCGGCTGCGCGCCTTCGACGGGCGTGATCGGCTGAGCCACCTCCTGGCCAGCCCGAAATTCCATTTGCTCGGCACATCGGGCACGGTGACGACGCTGGCCGGCGTCCATCTCGATCTCGAACGCTATGACCGCCGCCGCGTCGACGGGCTGTGGATGGATCGCGACAGCGTCGACCGCATGGTCGAAAAACTGGTCGGCTGGGATTTCCAGCAACGCGTCGCCAACCCTTGCATCGGCGCCGACCGCGCCGACCTGGTTCTGGCCGGCTGCGCCATATTGGAGGCGATCCGCGCCGTCTGGCCGTCGGAGCGGCTGCGTGTCGCCGACCGCGGCCTGCGCGAGGGCATATTGAGCGAGTTGATGGCCGATGACGGCGTCTGGCGGCGAGGCCGGCAATGACCAAGAAACCGGAAAGACCGAGCTCCGCCGGCATTCGCGTGCTGAAGACGAAGATCAAGAAGAAAAGCGGCCTGAAGGAATCGTCGCGCCGCTGGCTGCAGCGCCACATCAACGATCCCTATGTCCAGCGCTCGAAGGCCGACGGCTATCGTTCGCGCGCCGCCTACAAGCTGATCGAGATCGACGACAAGCACCATTTGCTCAAGCCTGGCATGAAGGTGATAGACCTTGGTGCGGCGCCCGGCGGCTGGTGCCAGGTCGCCGCCGCGCGTACCAAGTCGACCGCGGAACACCCGAACGTCGTCGGCATCGACTATCTCGAGATGGACGCCGTGCCGGGCGCGCCGGTGCTGCTGATGGATTTCCTCGATCCGCAGGCGCCGGAGAGGCTGGCCGAGACGCTGGGCGGCCAGCCCGACATCGTGCTCTCCGACATGGCCGCACCGACCACCGGCCACAAGCGGACCGACCACATCCGCACCATGCATCTTTGCGAGGTGGCGGCCGATTTCGCGCTGTCGGTATTGAAGCCTGGCGGGCATTTCCTGGCCAAGACGTTTCAGGGCGGCGCCGAGAACGAATTGCTGGCGAGACTCAAGCGGAATTTCCGCTCGGTCCATCACGTCAAGCCGCCGGCCTCACGCGACGAATCGGTGGAGCTTTATTTGCTGGCGAAGGATTTTAAGGGGTAGCGCCCTTTCCTTCTCCCCTTGTGGGAGAAGGTGGCCTCGCGAAGCGAGGTCGGATGAGGGGTGTTCCAGCTTGGCAACACGCTTGCAGTTATCATCGCCTCATTTCTTCCAACACCCTCAACCGTCTCGGCGCTGCGCGCCGATCCACCTTCTCCCACAAGGGGAGAAGGGAAGGGGTTCTCAACTTCCCGGCGGGCTCACCGGCTCCAGTGTCTTCGGCGGCGTCAACCGGCCATGTCCAGACACGGCATTGCCGGCGTCCGGCGCCAGCCGCATGAACGACAGCGAGGCTGCCGCCGACACCGCCGCTACGATGAAGAAGGCGGTGTGGAAGTCGCTCAGCGTCAGCGGGCCGCCATGGATCTTGGTCGACACTTCGAGGATGCCGCCGGCCAGCGCCACGCCGAGCGCGATCGCCAACTGCTGGAACACGGCCGTGATCGGCGTCGCCTTGCTGGTGTCGGCGGCCGAAATCTCGGCGTAGGCAAGCGCATTGATGCCGGTGAAGAACATCGAGCGGATGAAGCCCCCGGCGAGGAGCATGGCGAGGATCAGCCCGTAGGGCGTGTCGGGTGTGAACAGGCCGTTGATGGCGATGGACGCGGCAGCGATGAGCGAGCCTGAAATCAGCACCCGGCGGAAGCCGGCGACCCTGAAGATCAGCGCAGTGACGAATTTCATGCCTATGGCGCCGATTGCCGAGACGAAGGTGATCATGCCGGACTGGAACGGCGTCAGCCCGAAACCGATCTGGAACATCAGCGGCAACAGGAAAGGTACGGCACCAATGCCGATGCGGAACAGTCCGCCGCCGAGCACCGAGGAGCGGAACACCCGATTGCGAAACAGCTCGAGCGCCAGCAGCGGGTTCTTGGCGCGGCGCGCGTGCAGCAGGTAAAGCACCGCCGATGCCAGCCCGACGGCAACGGTGATAAAGCCGGCGACTGGCGGCAGAGCCGGCAGGCTGACCACCGACAGGCCGAACACGATGCCCGATGCCGCCAGCCCGCTCAGCACGAAACCGATGAGATCGAGCGGCGGCGTCTGCGCGGCGTCGGTCTTCGGCAGGAAACGCGTGGCCAGCCAGATGCCGATCAGCCCGATCGGCACATTGATCAGAAAAATCCAGTGCCAGGAAAAATAGGTGGTGATGAAGCCGCCGACCGGCGGGCCGACCAGGGGGCCGACCAGAGCCGGGACAGTCAGCCACGACATGGCGGCGACGAGCTCGCTTTTCGGCGTCGCGCGTACCAGCACCAGGCGTCCGACCGGCGTCATCATGGCGCCGCCAATACCTTGCAGGAAACGTGACACCACGAAAGCCGGCAGCGAATTGGAAATGGCGCACGCGACCGAACCGACGATGAACACGGCGATCGCGGCGCGGAAGACATTCTTGGCGCCGAAGCGGTCGGCCATCCAGCCGCTGATCGGAATGAAGATCGCCAGCGATACCAGATAGGCGGTCAGCGCCAGCTTGAGCGCGATCGGGCTGGTGTGGATGTCGATGGCGATCGCCGGCAACGATGTTGCAATGACGGTCGAATCCATGTTTTCCATGAATAGAGCGACCGCCAGGATAAGCGGAATGGTGCGGTTCACGATGGATCCGGCCTTGAAATGTGCGTCGCGATTGCTTGCCGGCCCTGGGGCCAAACCGACAGGTAGGGCGGTTATCATGGCTTGGCCCGGATGTCGCATTAATTTGCTGTCACGTTTGTGAGACCGCAAGTCCCGCAGCCCCTGGGGCAAAATGCAGCTTCGCCACTACACAACCATCGGCTTTTCAACGGCCACGGGACGTGTTACGAGCCAGCGCCAATCCTGAAAGGGAAGAAGACGAGTCGGCGCTGTCCATCCAGGGCGAGCGCCTTTCCTGCATTCCGAGGGCTGGCCATGGCAAAAATCATCGAGACGTCCACCGGCGCATTGGCGCTGACCTTTGACGACGTGCTGCTGCAGCCGGGTCATTCCGAGGTCATGCCCGGCGAGACCGACATCCGCACCCGCATCGCCGGCGACATCGACCTCAACGTGCCGATCCTGTCGGCCGCCATGGACACGGTTACCGAGGCGCGGCTCGCCATCGCCATGGCCCAGGCCGGCGGCATCGGCGTCATCCACCGCAATTTCTCGCCGGCCGAACAGGCCGAGCAGGTGCGGCAGGTGAAGAAATTCGAATCCGGCATGGTGGTCAACCCTGTCACCATCGGTCCCGAGGCGACGCTTGCCGATGCGCTGGGTCTGATGCGCACCTACAGCATTTCGGGCATTCCGGTGGTCGAGAACGGCGGCACCGGCGGCCACACGGTCGGCCGGCTCGTCGGCATCCTGACCAACCGCGACGTCCGCTTCGCCTCCGATCCGGCGCAAAAGGTCTATGAGCTGATGACCCGCGAGAACCTGATCACGGTCAAGGAGAACGTCGATCAGGACGAGGCCAAGCGGCTGCTCCATCAGCACCGCATCGAGAAGCTTGTTGTGGTCGATCGGGACGGCAATTGCGTCGGGCTGATCACGGTCAAGGACATCGAGAAGTCGCAGCTCAACCCGCACGCCACCAAGGATGCGCAGGGGCGCTTGCGCGCAGCCGCCGCCACCAGCGTCGGCGATGACGGTTTCGAACGCGCCGAGCGCCTCATCGACGCCGGCGTCGACCTTCTCGTGATCGACACCGCGCACGGTCATTCGCAGCGCGTTCTGGATGCGGTGACGCGGGCCAAGAAACTGTCCAACTCGGTTCGCATCCTGGCCGGCAACGTCGCCACCGCGGAAGGCACCTTGGCGCTGATCGATGCCGGCGCCGACGCGGTCAAGGTCGGCATCGGACCAGGCTCCATCTGCACCACCCGCATCGTCGCCGGCGTCGGCGTGCCGCAGCTCTCGGCGATCATGTCGGCGGTCGAGACGGCGCAGAAATCCGGCGTTTCGGTCATTGCCGATGGCGGCATCAAATATTCGGGCGATCTCGCCAAGGCACTGGCCGCCGGCGCAAGTGCTGCGATGATCGGCTCGCTGCTGGCCGGCACGGACGAGAGCCCGGGCGAGGTCTATCTGCACCAGGGCCGCTCCTTCAAAGCCTATCGCGGCATGGGCTCGGTCGGCGCGATGGCGCGCGGCTCCGCCGATCGTTATTTCCAGGCCGAGGTGCGCGACACGCTGAAACTGGTCCCGGAAGGGATCGAAGGGCAGGTGCCGTACAAAGGACCTGTGTCTGGCGTGCTGCACCAGCTTGCAGGCGGCCTGAAAGCCGCTATGGGTTATGTCGGTGGCCGCGACCTTGCCGATTTCCGCGAGCGCGCCACTTTTGTGCGGATATCCAATGCCGGACTTCGTGAAAGCCACGCCCATGACGTCACGATTACCCGCGAAAGCCCGAATTATCCTGGCGGAGCCTGACCGTCATGCGTCTTGGCGCAATCTGGCGGCAATGATCCTGCGGCTGTCGCGCCACGCGGCCGCACTCTGTGTCGCCACCGTGGCGGTTTTCATCATCATGACGGCAATGGAGTTCCTCTATTTTCGCCAATTGAGCGGCGGTCTGCCGTCGCTCGACATGCGCTATGCCGGTTTCACCCCGGATGAGGGCATGGCCTGGCTGACGGCACTCGGCCGGCGCGGCAGCGAAATTATTCTCGTCTGGCATTACCTGACCTTCGACCTGCTGTTTCCGGCGCTGCTGTCGCTGACGATGGTCAGCCTGATCCTGGCCACGGGCCGGCGGCTGAAGAATTTCCGTGCACTGCCTGCGCAAACCCAGTCGATATTCGCGGTTGTGCTGGTGCTGCCCTACCTGCTTACCGACTATGCCCAGAATATCGCCGTGGCTCGTCTTTTGTCCGATTTTCTGTCGGCCAATCCGGATTCGCTGTCCTTCGCCTCGGCGCTGATCGTCACCAAATTCGCCCTACTGGCGATACCAGTGACCGTCACTGCGGCTTTCACTCTGATGGCTCAGAAACGGTCTTGAAGGCTGGGTGACAGAGACAGGGGGCATCTTGAACCAGACCGCGATCTTCTGGCCGATGCTGGCGCAGGTGCTGCTGGTCTATATCGTCTACGTCGTTATGGGCCGGCGCCGCCATGGTGCGTTCAGATCGGGCGAAGCCAAGGCCGGCCAGTTCAAGACGCGCTCGACGGAGCCTGGTTCCAGCGTCACCGACAATCTGAGCAACCAGTTCGAACTGCCGGTGCTTTTCTACGTCTTATGCTTGACGCTGCACGTGACCAATGGCGTCAATTATCTGACCTTGGCACTGATGTGGATCTTTGTCGTCTCCCGCTATCTTCACGCATCGGTCCACTTGACCAGCAATCAGCTGATCCTGCGCAGCAGGGCATTCTACCTGGGCGCGGTGGTTCTTGCACTTGGATGGATATGGCTAGCGCTGCATCTGCTCGGCTTGGTCTGAGCAAGCTCAAGCTTACAAATCGAACACAGCGATCTTGCGCTTGTCGAACCTGATGGCGAGTTCACCGCGCACCAGCTTGAGCGCGGCCTCGCCGAAGACGGCACGCCGCCAGCCTTGCAATGCCGGCACGTCGGCTTCATCGCCCTCGGCAGCGATGCGGTCGATGTCGTCACTGGAGGCGAGTACCTTCGATGCGACGCCTTCCTTTTCGGCAACGATCCGCAGCAGCACCTTCAGCAACTCCGCCGCGGCGCTTGACCCCTCCGGCGGCTGGAAGCTCTTCGGCAGCTTCGGCATCTCTTCCCTGGGCAGGGCAAGGGCAGCGTTTACCGCGCCAAGCAGTGCCGTCGCCGTCGACGAGCGCTCCCAGCCCTTCGGCGTGGTACGCAGCTTGCTCAGCGCCGCAGCGTCGCGCGGCGCCTGCTGCGCCACTTCGTAGATCGCATCGTCCTTGAGCACCCGGCCGCGCGGCACGTCGCGCTCGCGCGCTTCGCGTTCGCGCCAGGCGGCCACCGCCTGCACGATCGCCAGTTCCTGTGGCTTGCGCAGCCGCATCTTGAGCCTCTTCCAGGCATCCTCGGGATGCGGATCGTAGGTCTCGCGCGAGGTCAGCACGTCCATCTCCTCGTTCAGCCAGTGAGCACGGTTTTCTCGCACCAGCTCGGCGCTGAGATGCTTGTAAACCTCGATCAGGTGGGTGACGTCGGCGAGCGCGTAGTCGAGCTGCTTTTCGGACAGCGGACGGTGGCGCCAGTCGGTGAAGCGCGAGGACTTGTCGAGCCGCGCTCCGGTGATGCGCTGCACCAGCTGGTCGTAGGAGACGCTGTCGCCGAAGCCGCAGACCATTGCCGCGACCTGGGTGTCGAACACCGGATGCGGCACCAGATCGCCGAGATGCACGATGATTTCGATGTCCTGCCGCGCCGCATGGAAGACTTTGACGATCGCCTCGTTGGCCATCAGCCTGAAGAACGGTTTCAGGTCGATGTCGGGCGACAGCGGATCGATCAGCGCGGTCACCCCGGGCGCTGCCATCTGGATCAGGCACAGGATCGGCCAGAAGGTCGTTTCGCGAATGAATTCGGTATCGACGGTGACGAATTCCGCCTTTTCGAAGGCGGCAATAGCGGTCTCGAGTTCTTTCTGGGTGGTGATGACGTGCATCAAATCGCTTTTGGCAAGGGATAGGGTCTCTTTCAATTTCAGCCGCGCGCGCTTTCGTCAAGCGCAAGCACCTCTATCCAGGCTTTGCGGGTTCATCGGGATCGGCATTCCGCTTCGCCAGCCGGGCAAAAACCGTCGAAGTGCGCAAAAGCGCCGTAAAACGGCTGCGATGGGTGGCCGGCACGGCGGAGCGCGCCTGCATCCGGTAAAGGATGACGGCCACGAAGATCGCATAGACGGTGGCGCTGAACACGAACAGCGCGCTCGGCCCGAAAAATTGCATCACCGTCGAGGCTGCGAACGGCCCGCCGATGGCGCCGAAGGAATAAAACAGCATCAAGGCAGCGTTGATCAGCACGAACTCGCCCTTGTCGGCGCGGTCGTTGGAATGCGCCGCTGACAACGAATAGAGCGGCATGGCGAAGCAGCCGAAGATGAAGACGAGCAGGAAGTTGAGAAACGGGCTGCCGCCTGCCACGAATGCCAGCGCCAGTGCCGCCACCATCGCACAGCACGTCGTCATCAGCAGCACCGAGCGCCGGTCCCAGCGGTCGGAGAGATAGCCAAGCGGGTATTGGATGATGGCGCCGCCGAAAATGCCGACGCTGACGAAGGTGACGACGTCGGCGACCGACATGCCGATCTGCTCGGCATAGACCGGCGACAGGGTGCGGAAGGCGCTGTTTGTGACGCCGACGGCGATACAGCCGAAGCAGCCGAGCGGCGAGATCCGCCAGACGCGCGCCAAATCGAGCTTGACGTCTTCCGGCGGCGTCGGATTGGAGCGGTCGCCGAGCGAAACCGGCACCAGCGAAACGGTGATCATCATCGACATGATGGCGAAGATGGCAAAGCCGCCGGCGCCAAAGATCGGGATCAGGAACTGGG
Organism: Mesorhizobium sp. M1273; assembly: GCF_040318195.1. Classification (NCBI taxonomy): domain Bacteria; kingdom Pseudomonadati; phylum Pseudomonadota; class Alphaproteobacteria; order Hyphomicrobiales; family Phyllobacteriaceae; genus Mesorhizobium; species Mesorhizobium sp. M1273. The sequence continues at coordinate 22,011 of NZ_JAMYLV010000016.1, forward strand.
CGCCCGTCACCGAGCCGATGTCGACCATCCGGTAGATGGCAAGCACCCGCGCCCGGTCGGTGTTGGTGACGCCGGAATTCAGCCAGGCTTCCATGATGGTGAACAGGCCGGCAAAGCAGAACCCGCCGGCAAAGCGCACGGCGCACCACATCACCGGATCGATGACCAGCACCAGAAGCAGCGTTCCCGCCGAGGCGATCGCCGCGAGTGCCGAAAAGGCGCGCACATGGCCGACGGACTTCATGATGCGGGTCACGGCAAGGCAGCCGAGCAGGAAACCGGCGAAATAGAACGTGCCCATCAGGCCGATCGAGGAAGCGGGAAAACCTTCCTGCGCACCACGCAGCGCAATCAACGTGCTCTGCAGGCCGTTGCCGCCGAGCAGGATGCCGGCGGCGATCAGGAGGGGGATCAGCGGGCGGATGGAGGACATGAAGGAAAGCCTGTCGTTGATCCTTCTTGAACCATCGGCTTCGCCAATGCCAGCGGCAATTCCCGGTGGCGTTGGGGCCAGCCGGGGGCCTTAATGCATGTCGCGCAAAAGTGCAGCGGTTTTGCGATAACGACATGTATAAAAACAAGGACCTAAAGCGCGTCGCATGAGGCCGATCGAACGCGACACGTTTTAGGTGCATTACCGCGGGAGAACTTGCGCTACCGCGTGGCGCCGGACCCTCCGTGTTGGGAACCAAGGCGTATCTTTGTAGTTCAGTGCTGGTGGGCGAACACGCGTCTTGTGAGCCGCCGGTGTGCGGAGACGGTGTCAGCATCGACGTCGTTTCTGCTGCCCGGCCTGAAGCTCCAAAGGGAGGTCCGCCATCATGAAATTTCATTCCGCATTTGCGGCATTTGCCGTGGCCGCAGTTCTGGCGGCCGGGCCGGCGCGGGCTGTCGACCTCGCCATGGTGTCAGGAGATACCGGCAACGGCCAGAGAATCCTTCGCGAGATCCTCGATCAATACGAGAAGAAGACCGGCAACAAGGTTAGCGTCGTTCCGCTGCCCCCCTCGGCGACGGACCAGTTTGGCCAATACCGGCTCTGGCTTGCCGCCGGAAGCAGCGACGTCGACGTCTATCAAACGGACATCATCTGGGCCCCCCAGCTTGCAAGGCAGTTCATCGACCTGACCGAAGCGACCAAGGATGTCGTTGGCGCCCATTTCCCATCGATCATCAAATCGCAGACCGTGGACGGCAAGCTCGTCGCCTTGCCGATATTCACCGACGCTCCGGCGCTCTACTACCGCAAGGATCTCCTCGACAAATACGGCGCCAGGGTCCCGGCCAGCTGGGCTGAACTTGCCGATACCGCCAAGCTTGTCATGGATAAGGAGCGCGCGGCCGGCAACAAGGACATGTGGGGTTTCGTTTTCCAGGGCAACGCCTATGAGGGGCTGACCTGCGATGCACTCGAATGGGTGAAGTCGAACGGCGGCGGCCAGATTATCGAGCCGGACGGCACCATCTCCATCAACAATCCGCAAGCAGCTGCGGCGCTGGAAATGGCGAGGAGCTGGGTGGGAACCATCTCACCGCCCGGCGTTCTGGCCTACCAGGAAGAAGAGTCGCGCGGAGTCTGGCAGACCGGCAACGCCGTCTTCATGCGCAACTGGCCCTACGCCTACGCGCTTGGCAACAGCGAAAGCTCCCCCATCAAAGGCAAGTTCGAGGTGACGACGCTGCCGCCGGGGTCTGGTGAGGGCGCGCACCCGGCAGCAACGCTTGGCGGCTGGAATCTCGCGGTTTCCAAATATTCGAAGAACCCGGATGCAGCGATCGAGCTGGTCAAATGGATCGCCTCGCCTCAGATGCAGAAGTACCGCGCCTTGAAGGGGGCATATCTGCCGACCATCCAGGCACTCTATGACGATGCCGACATCGCCAGCGCCCAGCCGGTGATTCCGCGCTGGAAGGAAGTCGTCCTCAACGCGGTGCCGCGTCCCTCGGCCCAAGCCAAGAGCCGGTACAATGAGGCATCGAGCGAGTTCTGGACCGCCGTCCACAACACTATTTCCGGCGAGGGCACAGCCGCCGACAACCTTGCCGATCTGGAGTTCTCCTTGACCAGGCTCAAGGGCACCGCCTGGTGACCTCGCCGCGCTCAGGCTCGCTGCTGGCGCGTCAGCGTGTGCGCTCGGCATGGCTGCTGCTTGCTCCGATGCTCATCGTGCTCGCCGCCGTTGCCGGTTGGCCGTTGATGCGCACGATCTATTTCGGCTTCACCGACGCCTCGCTCGCCGACCTCGAAGCCCGCCGCTGGGTTGGCTTCGCCAACTATTTCTCCGTCGTGCAAATGCCGAGCGGCCGCGTCGTCTATGACGGGCTGCTCGCCGATCCGGTCTGGTGGCGCGCCGTCTGGAACACGGTGCGCTTCGCGGTGATTTCGGTGACCTGCGAGACGGTGCTCGGCATGATCGTCGCGCTGGTGCTCAACGCCAGGTTTCGCGGCCGCGGTATCGTGCGCGCCGCGATCCTCATCCCTTGGGCGATCCCGACGATCGTCTCGGCGAAAATGTGGCAGTGGATGCTCAACGACCAGTTCGGCATCATCAACGACGTCCTGCTCAAGCTCGGCCTGATCAGCACCAAGATCGCCTGGACGGCCAGCGCCGACACGGCGATGGTCGCCGTCCTTGTTGTCGACATCTGGAAGGCAACCCCCTTCATGGCGCTTCTCATTCTCGCCGGCCTCCAGATGCTTCCACAAGAAATCTACGAGGTCGCCAAGCTCGACGGCGTCGGCGCGTGGAGAATTTTCTGGAAGATCACTTTGCCGCTCATCCGACCGGCGTTGATGGTGGCCATGATCTTTCGCGGTCTCGATGCCCTGCGCATCTTCGATCTGATCTACGTGCTTACGCCAAACAACATACACACCAAGTCGATGTCGGTGTTTGCCCGCGAGAGCCTGTTTGAGTTCGACAAGTTCGCTTCCGGTTCCGCCGCCTCGACGCTTCTCTTCCTTATCCTCGCTCTGCTGACCATGCTCGTTCTTTGGCTCGGCCGGATAAGACTGGACAAGGACTATTGACCATGGGGGACTATTGATCATGGGGGACTACTGACCATGTGGATCGTCAAGCGCACGGCTTTCTACCTCCTCGTCGCCGTTATCGTCGTCGTCGCGGTGTTCCCGTTCTACTACGCCATCATCACCAGCCTGAAATCGGGGACAGCGCTCTTCCAGATCGACTATTGGCCGAAGACGATTACCTTCAGCAACTACAGGACCGTGTTCACCGAGGGGACCTTCCTGCGCAACCTCGTGAACTCGCTTTTCATCTCGAGCGCCGTTGTCGTCATTTCGCTGTTCCTCGGCGTCACCGCCGCCTATGCGCTGGCGCGCATCCGCTTCCGCGGCCGCTCGGCTCTGCTCCTCACTATCCTGTCCGTTTCGATGTTCCCGCAATTGGCGGTGCTTGCCGGTCTTTTCGAGCTGATCCGCACCTTCGGCCTCTACAATTCGCCGTTCGCGCTGATCTTGTCCTACATGATCTTCACCTTGCCGTTCACCGTCTGGGTGCTCACCGCCTTCGTTCGCGACCTGCCGATCGAACTGGAGGAAGCGGCGATCCTCGATGGCGCCACGCCCTGGATCATCATCAGCCGCGTCTTCCTGCCGCTCATGTGGCCGGCGCTGGCGACCACCGGGCTCCTCGCCTTCATCGGTGCTTGGAACGAGTTCCTGTTCGCCCTGACGTTTACCTCCAGCAACGAGCAGCGAACCGTGCCGGTGGCGATCGCGCTGCTCTCCGGCAGCTCGCAGTTCGAGATCCCGTGGGGCAACATCATGGCCGCATCGGTGATCGTCACCGTGCCGCTCGTCGTCCTCGTTCTCATCTTCCAGCGCAAGATCATTTCCGGTCTCACGGCGGGCGGGGTGAAGGGGTGAGTGCATAGTTGAACTGCGGGCACAGAGCAGCGAACTCAGATTGACGCCTCGAGCATAAATTGATGCCGGTGGGAAGGGGCGGGAAGAACGCGAACTCGACCCGGCTGCCGCTTGCCTTGACAAATGCACCCTCTCATGTGCTTTTCGCGCAAATTTTCAGGCTGGGCCATCATGCCTTGGCCGCAACCCAACATCCGGACTTTAAGAATGACAATGCATCGTTACCGCAGCCATACCTGTGCCCAATTGAGGAAGCTCGACGTCGGCTCGACCGTTCGCCTGTCGGGCTGGGTGCATCGCGTGCGCGACCATGGCGGCTTGCTGTTCATCGATTTGCGCGACCATTACGGCCTGACCCAGATCGTCGCCGATCCGGATTCGCCTGCCTTCAAGATCGCCGAGACCCTGCGCGGCGAATGGGTCGTCCGCGTCGACGGCGAGGTCAAGGCGCGCCTCGCCGACACCGTGAACCCCAATTTGCCGACCGGCGAGATCGAGATTTTCGCGCGCGAGATCGAGGTACTGTCGGCCGCCAGGGAATTGCCGCTGCCGGTCTTCGGCGAGCCGGATTATCCAGAGGACATCCGCCTCAAATACCGCTTCCTCGACCTGCGCCGCGACACGCTGCACAAGAATATCGTTGCGCGGACGAAAATCATCGCCTCGATGCGCAAGCTGATGGGCGAGGTCGGCTTCACCGAATTCTCGACGCCGATCCTGACCGCCTCGTCGCCGGAAGGGGCGCGCGACTTTCTGGTGCCGTCGCGCATCCACCCCGGCACTTTCTATGCGCTGCCGCAGGCACCGCAGATATATAAGCAGCTGATCATGGTGTCCGGCTTCGACCGCTACTTCCAGATTGCGCCCTGCTTCCGCGACGAGGACCCGCGCGCCGACCGTCTGCCGGGTGAATTCTACCAGCTCGACGTTGAGATGAGCTTCGTCGAGCAGGAGGATGTGTTCACCACCATGGAGCCGGTGATGCGGGGGGTGTTCGAGACCTTTGCCGCCGGCAAGCCGGTGACGGAGAAGTTTCCGCGCATCGCCTATGATGTCGCCATGCGCAAATACGGCACCGACAAGCCGGACCTGCGCAACCCGATCGAGATGCAGGCCGTCTCGGATCATTTTCGCGGCTCTGGCTTCAAGGTATTTGCCAACATCCTTGCCAACGATCCGAAGGCCGAGGTCTGGGCCATTCCGGCCAAGACCGGCGGGTCGCGCGCCTTCTGCGACCGCATGAACTCATGGGCGCAAGGCGAGGGCCAGCCCGGCCTCGGCTACATCTTCTGGCGCAAGGAGGGCGAGAAGCTCGAAGGCGCCGGGCCGCTGGCCAAGAACATCGGCGAGGAGCGCACGGAGGCGATCCGACAACAACTCGGCCTCGCCGATGGCGATGCCGCCTTCTTCGTCGCCGGTGATCCGAAGAAGTTCGTCTCCTTCGCGGGAGCGGCGCGCACCCGCGCCGGCGAGGAGCTCAATCTTGTCGACCGCGACCGCTTCGAATTGTGCTGGATCGTCGACTTCCCGTTCTTCGAATGGAACGAGGAGGAGAAGAAGATCGACTTCGCGCACAATCCTTTCTCGATGCCACAAGGCGGCATCGATGTGCTTAACGGCGAGGATCTGCTCGGCATCAAGGCGTTCCAGTACGACATGGTCTGTAACGGTTTCGAGATCGCCTCCGGCGGCATCCGCAACCATCTGCCCGAAACCATGGTCAAGGCGTTCGAAACCGTCGGGCTGGACCGCGCGACGGTCGAAGAGCGCTTCGGCGGCCTTTATCGCGCCTTCCAGTATGGCGCGCCGCCGCATGGCGGCATGGCGGCCGGCATCGACCGCGTCGTCATGCTTCTGGTCGGCGCCAGGAACCTGCGCGAAGTGACTATGTTCCCGATGAACCAGCAGGCCTACGACCTGTTGATGAGCGCGCCGTCGGAAGCCAGCCCGCAGCAGCTTCGCGAATTGTCGCTGCGCGTGGTGGCGACGAAGAAAGAGGTTTAGAAAACGCTCCGAACCGGTGCTGTTGATTCATAAAAAAGCCCGGCATCGCTGCCGGGCTTTTTGCTTGAAGCCTGTCTCGGTCAGTCTTCGTTTGCCGTAACCGTCACGCCGAGCGTTTTCGGCAGGTCGAGCGGGTTGGACATGGCGCCCGCCATGATCAGCGCGAACGGCACCGCTGCCGGCGGCTCGGCCGAGACCTCGATGCTTTGCGGATCGTCGAGGAACTTGTTGACCGCGGCCGAAACCTGCGCGGTCAGTTCCGGATTGTTGAGCTGCGCCATGCCGAAGGGCACGATCGCCTTGGCCTGGTTGGCGATGTCCTTGCCGGACATGCCTTGCTGCTTGCCGGCATAATCGAGCACCTTTTTGGTCAGCGAATCGTCGTCGAAGCGGATCGAGGCGCTGTTGAACGAAAGCTGCTGCAGCAGCCCGAGCATGGCCATGCCTTGCGCCGAATTGTCGGCGCCTTCGGGCTGCGCTGCCATCTTCTTCTGCATCTCCTGCAGTGATTTGATGACGTTCAGCGTGTAGCCGCCGAGATCGAAGGTCATGCCGAGCGTGCCGGCATTGTCGACCGATATTTCGTATTTCGACAAGTCCATCCTGCCGTCGGTAGGCTGCCAGGTGCCTTCCATCTCAAGATTGCCTGTTATGTTCTGGTAGCCGAGTGCGTTGATGACTTCCTTGGATTTCGGATCTTCGACCAGGGTCAGGTCGGCAGCGAATTTTTCCGTAGTGCCGGAAAACGCCATGGCCTTGCCGTCGGCCGGCGGCGTGATTGCGATGGCAAGCCCGTCCATCGAGAAAGCAGTTTTGTCAGCCACTTTGACTGTCATGTTGTCGAGCTCGGCCGATTTGTACATCATCAGCGAGCCCAGCGGACCGGTTGCGCCTTCGGCCGGAACCGTCATGTCGTGGATGACGAAGGGGCTGAGATTGAGCGTGACGCCATCTTCGCTGTGTTCGAACGGCGACGTCGATACGGTCGCGATTTGATAGCCGCCATTGGCTTCGGTCACACCTTCGAGCTTGACGTCGCCGATCTTGAGCGCCTCCTTTTCGGCCGCCGGTTTGACCGCTACGCCTTGCAGAACCATGCTGGAGGTGTCGCCGGTTACTCCGGTCCAGGAGAGGTCGACACCCTGCGCGGCGAGGGCCGCCTTCAGCCGGTCGGCGACCGCGGTATCCTGCGCGAACGCCGCATTCAGCGGCAGCGTCAGCAAAAAGGTCGAAAAAGCCAGTCTCTTAACAAGTGTCGAGTGTCTTTTAATAAGTGTCGAGTGTCTGATCGTCATCGAGAGCTCCCCTGAGAGTGTCCTGAAATTCTTTTCAAATCGTCGCGTCGTCACCATTCGGTGACGAACTGGACCGGAAAAAGGCGGGCCTCGGCACAATGGTCGAAAATCGCGGCCAAAGGCAAACCCGATCCATCAGCCTTGCGATAGAAGCAGGATGTAACGGATTGATGTTGGCCGGCGTCGCGACGCTTCCAATTCCTGTTGCATAATGGGTGTCGCGCAAAAATGTGCAACGGTTTTGCGATAACGACATGCATCAAAACAAGGACCTAAAGCGTCGCATGGGGCCGGTCGAACGCGATGCGCTTTAGGAGCACGCATACCGGTGTGCCTCTTGCCGCGAATCACCCGCTCGGCTAGTGCCAGCCCATGGGAAAAAGGCTTTTGCCGCCCGAGAGTGGCGGCGGCGACAATATTGAGCCGGTCGATCTGAAGAAGGCGCTGGAAGAGCGCTATCTCGCCTACGCGCTGTCGACCATCATGCACCGGGCGCTGCCGGACGTGCGCGACGGATTGAAGCCGGTGCATCGTCGCATCATGCATGCCATGCGCCTGTTGCGGCTCAACCCCGACCAGGGTTTTGCCAAATGCGCCCGCATCGTCGGCGAGGTGATGGGCAAATTCCATCCGCATGGCGACCAGTCGATCTACGACGCGTTGGTGCGGTTGGCGCAGGATTTTTCGATGCGCTACCCGCTGGTCGACGGGCAGGGCAATTTCGGCAATATCGACGGCGATAACGCCGCCGCCATGCGCTACACCGAAGCGCGCATGACCGAAGTGTCGACGCTGCTGCTGGAAGGCATCACCGAGGACGCCGTCGATTTCCGCCCGACCTACAACGAGGAAGACGAGGAGCCGGCCGTGCTGCCCGGCGCCTTCCCGAACCTGCTCGCCAACGGCTCGTCCGGCATCGCCGTCGGCATGGCGACCTCGATCCCGCCGCACAATGCGGCCGAGCTCTGCGACGCCGCGCTTCACCTGATCGATCATCCGGATGCGCCCGTCACCAAGCTGATGGATTTCGTGCAAGGTCCGGATTTCCCGACCGGCGGCATCATCGTCGACAGCCGAGCCTCGATCCTCGAAGCCTACGAAACGGGTCGCGGCGGCTTTCGCGTCAGGGCGAAGTGGAGCCAGGAGGACCAGGGCAGGGGCACCTGGAACATAGTCGTCACCGAAATCCCTTACGGCGTCCAGAAGGCCAGACTGATCGAAAAGATCGCCGAGCTCTTGATGGCGCGCAAGCTTCCGTTGCTCGAGGATATCCGCGACGAGAGCGCCGAGGACATCCGCGTCGTGCTGGTGCCGAAGAGCCGCTCGGTCGATCCCGGCATCATGATGGAATCGCTGTTCAAGCTGACCGAGCTCGAAAGCCGCTTTCCGCTCAACATGAACGTGTTGTCGCGCGGCAAGGTGCCGAACGTGCTGTCGCTGAAAGGTGTGCTCAAGGAATGGCTGGAGCACCGCCGCGACGTCCTGATCCGCCGCTCCAAGCACCGCCTCGGCGAGATCGAAAGGCGGCTGGAGATCCTCGCCGGCTATTTGATCGCCTACCTCAACATCGACGAGGTGATCAGGATCATCCGCGAGGAGGACGAGCCCAAGCAGGTGATGATGGTGCGCTGGTCGCTGACCGACACCCAGGCTGAAGCCATCCTCAACATGCGGCTGAGAGCGCTGCGCAAGCTCGAGGAATTCGAAATCCGCGAGGAATTCAATGGCCTGACCGGCGAGAAGAAGCAGATCGAGGCACTGCTTGCGTCCGACGCCAAGCAGTGGGCGACGATCAAGTGGGAAGTCGCCAATGTTCGCCAGAAATACGGGCCCGACACCGAGATCGGCAAGCGCCGCACCGAGTTCGCCGACGCACCCGAGCATGACCTGACCGATATCGCCCACGCCATGATCGAGCGCGAGCCGGTCACAGTGGTCGTTTCGGAAAAGGGCTGGCTGAGGGCCATGAAAGGTCATCTGACCGACCATTCGGCCCTGACCTTCAAGGAAGGCGACAGCCTCAAGCTCGCCTTCCACGCCCAGACGACCGACAAGGTGCTGGTCTTCACCACCGGCGGCAAGTTCTACACGATCGGCGCCGACCGGCTGCCGGGTGGGCGTGGCCACGGCGAGCCGATCCGCATCATCGTCGACATGGACAACGACCAGGATATCGTCACCGCTTTCGTCCATGATCCCAAGCGCAAGCTGCTGCTGGTGTCGCATGACGGCAACGGTTTCATCGTGCCGGAAGAAGAAGTCGTCGCCAACACCCGCAAGGGCAAGCAGGTGATGAACGTCAAGGCGCCCGACGAAGCCCAGCGCTGCATAAGCGTCGCCGGCGACCATCTCGCCATTGTCGGCGAGAATCGCAAGATGCTGGTATTCCCGCTGGCCGAGATCCCGGAGATGGGGCGCGGCAAGGGCGTGCGCCTGCAGAAATACAAGGATGGCGGCGTCCTCGACCTCAAGACCTTCACGCTCGCAAGCGGCCTGTCCTGGCAGGATTCGGCAGACCGCACCTTCACCAAATCGCGTGACGAGCTTGCCGAATGGATCGGCGCCCGCGCCTCGGCCGGCCGCATGGTGCCGAAGGGTTTCCCGAGGACTGGCAAGTTCGGGTGAAGCGGTAATCTCCCCCCTCGAGGGGGAGATGGCCGGCAGGCCAGAGGGGGTCCCCGCGCATGAAGCGCCAGCCTGCTTTGTTCGTGGTAAGGTCGCGTCAGGACGTCCCGACCCCCTCTGTCGCCTTCGGCGACATCTCCTCCTCAAGGGGGGAGATTAGCAGCTCCACCCAAACATTTGGAATGTCGTCACGATTGCTGCACTATATCAGTGCATAAGCGATGCGATGGGCTAGGGAGAATTGGGCGCTTGAAGGAAGTCAGGATCCAGAAGCCGGAGCGGCAGCAGCGCCTGTTTGGCCTGTCGACGCCGCTCAGGGCCGCTGTCATTCCGCCGCTGTCGGCAGCGCGCTGGCTCCTGGTGCTGATCGTCGCCGCTGGCGTCTATTTCTTCCACGGGTTCCTTTTCCCGGTCCTTGCCGCCCTGGTTATCGCTTTCGCCAGTTGGCCGCTCTATCGGCGGCTGCTCGCCGGCGTCGGCGGCAACCGCACGATTGCCGCTACGCTTGCGATCCTGTTCATCCTGACCTTCCTGGTGGTGCCGATCGCGCTTGCCGGCACCTACGCCATCAACGAGGTGCGCGAATGGGTCGGCTGGGCTATCGAGACCAACCGCTACGGCGCGCCGACGCCGCACTGGATCGCCACGCTGCCTGTAGTAGGCGAATGGCTCAATGAACAGTGGACGGTCAACGTTGGCCATCCAGGCGGTATCGGCGAACTGATCCAGCTGATCAGCGGCGCCAATATCGGCAGCATCTATCGCGGCGCGCTTGCCGCCGGCGGCAGCGCCTTCGGACTTTTGCTGACGCTGCTGTTCATGATGATCGCATTGTTCTTTGCCTATCGCGACGGCGAGCATTTCGCCGGGCAGGTCGATCGCCTCGGCGAACGCATCCTGCCGGCCCGATGGGAACGGATCTCACGCGTGGTGCCGGCGACGATCTCGTCGACGGTTACCGGTATGACCGTTATCGCCATCGGCGAAGGACTGGTGCTGGGCATCGCTTACTGGTTGGCCGGCGTACCGTCGCCGGTGACGCTCGGCGCGCTGACCGGCATCATGGCGCTTATCCCCGGCGGCGCGCCGCTGTCGTTCACGCTGGTCTCGATCTATCTCGCCGCCAGCGGCTCGCCGATGGCGGGGCTGGCGCTGTTCGTCTGGGGCGCGGTCGAACTCTTCATCGTCGACAAGACATTGCGCCCGAAGCTGGTCGGCGGGCCGATAAAGCTGCCCTTCCTGCCAACCTTTTTCGGCCTGATCGGCGGCGTCAAGACAATGGGTTTTCTCGGCCTGTTCATCGGCCCGGTGCTGATGGCCCTGCTGGTCGCAATCTGGCGCGAATGGCTGCGCGAGGTGGAACTGACCGATGAACTCGCTGCCGCCGAACCGGCGGAGCAGGAAGATGCACCGCCGCAGATTGAAATTGTTGCCGAACGCGCCGCCGCGAAAAAGAATCAGGCCGGGTGACTGACGGCGAACGTGGCGCGGCGCTTGCGCCCGTCGTGCAACTGCCAGAGCGAATGGCCGATCAAGGTCATGATGAGGATCGCGCCGCCGATCAGGCTGTTGCGCGTCGGTGTTTCGGCGAAGATCATCCACACCCAGACCGGCGCCAGCACGGTTTCAAGCAGGTAGAACATCGCCACCTCCGGCCCGGAGATGTATTTCGGGCCGTTGGCGAGGCAGAAGAACGAGATCGGCATGATGACGGCACCGTTGAAGACGATCCACCATGGCGCGTTGACGTGAAAACCCACCTTGGAAACCATCAGGGTGGCGACGGCCAGCGGCAGGACCACTCCGATCAGCGCCGTGAAACCCATATCCTTGCCGCTGGCGCGCGAGATGGTGATGGCCGCGGCGATCATGAAAGCCGAGCATAGCGCCATCAGGTCGCCGAAGAGATGTCCGGTTCCAACGGAATCGCCGACAATGATCGTCACGCCGACGATCATAAGTGCCAGCGCTGCAAGCGTCAGGGGCCGTGGCCTCTCCTTCAGGAACAGCCATGACAAAAGGGCCGCGAACATGGTTGTGAACGCCAGGATGAAAACGAGGTTGGCTGTCGAGGTATTGTAGACACCGGTGATGAAGGCGATCGAGCCGAGCCCGTAGAGGCCGGCAACGATGAGCCCTGACCAGCCCGGTACAAGCTGCGGTGCCTTTGCGCTCAGCGATCGCCAGGCGGCCCAGATGATAAGCGTGGCGACGAAGGTCGTGCCGGTGCGCAACAGCAGGATCGTCCACGCCTCGCCGTCGGCGAGCCGGATCAGCGGAATGTCGACGGTCAGCGTCAGCCCGCCGATGGCGGTGATCAGAAGGCCTCTCTGGTGGTCGTTGTGGGAAGACATGCGGCAATTCTCGCGTAGGCTTGGAGGCGCAAAATTGACCCGCCCGGTTTCCCAGCCGATCGGCCGGAAGCCCAGCGGCATCCTCCTCGAAACAATTTAAGAGTGAATACCGAAAGCGAAGATCAGCGCGAAACCGCTTCGTGATTGTAGCGTTCCCAGCCTTTCGGGCCGAGATGCTCCTGCGGCTGGAAGCGCATCTTATAATTCATCTTGCGCGAGCCGTTGACCCAGTAACCCAGGTAGACATGGGGCAGGCCCATCGCCCTGGCGCGGGCGATGTGATCGAGGATCATGAAGGTGCCGAGCGAACGGTCCTCGAAGTCCGGGTTGAAGTAGGAATAGACCATCGACAGGCCATCGGCCATCTTGTCGGTAAGCGCCACGGCGATCAGTTCGCCCTGGCCCTTGCCGGTAATGAAGCTGTCAGGTCCGCGGCGACGGTATTCGATGACCTTGGTGTCGACATGGGTATCCTCGACCATCATGGCGTAGTCGAGCACGGTCATGTCAGACATGCCGCCACGGCGGTGGCGGACGTCGAGATAGCTGCGGAACAGCGAATACTGTTCGGTGGAGGGTTCGGCGTCGTGCATGGCGCCGACCAGATCCGAATTATGCTGTATGACCCGTTTCATGTTGCGGCTGGCGGTGAATTCCTGCGCCAGGATGCGCACGGACACACAGGCGCGGCAGGTCTCGCAGGCCGGCCTGTAGGCGATGTTCTGCGAGCGCCTGAAACCGCCCTGCGTCAACAGATCGTTCATCTCGGGGGCCTTGTCGCCGACCAAGTGTGTGAACACCTTGCGCTCGAACTGGCCCTCGAGATAGGGACATGGCGAGGGCGCGGTCAGAAAGAACTGCGGCGACTGGGTCGGGTGCTGCGTCATCGAGCCTTGGAAATACTCCTGCGAATCGCTCTACCTTTGGCGCGGACGCCGAAAAATTCAACAGGATTGTGAAAGCCTGGTTGATTGGACGTCTTCACATTTGTGCGCAAAGGCTGCGGCCGCGCTTCAAAAGTCTGCTCAGCGGCCACTGCGGCTGACAACGGTGCCGAGCAGCAGGTCGTGCAGCGTGCGCTTGCGGTCGGAAAACAGGCTCACCAGCAGGACCAGCGGCGAAAGGATGACATTACCGGCCCAAAACAGCACCGAATGCACGACGGCGGTCAGCCCGTCGATGCGGCTGCCGTCGAGTCGGTCGAGCCGGATGCCCATCATCTTCATGCCGGTGGTGGCCTGGTCTTTACTGCCGAGCGTGTTCCAGATGTAGAGGATGGCGACGGTCGGCACGAGAATGGAAAACAGCATCCAGCCGAGGCCGAGCGTCAACAGCCCGAACAGGAACACCAGGATCGCGAATGGAATGGTGAGCAGCGCGACGATGAAATAGTCGATGACGAAAGCGAGAATGCGCCGCGTGCGCACGCCCTCATAAGAGCGGACATCTTCGAGCCTGCTGGTGATGATTTCGCCGTCGAGAACGCGAGCGTTCATGTCATTTCCTCGTAATCGAACCCGGGTTAATGCACGGGCCGCGTATTGATGAAATGGTGAAGGTTCGCGGCGGAATCAAGATCGAGCCTTTCGCCGCCGTGTAGATGGCGACAGAGCGCCTGGGGCCGTCTGACTTGTTGAATTCACGGCGCGGATAGCGTTAGTTTGCTGCGGCGCACAAAGCGCGCCGAGCCGAGGGGACGGGGCGACATGGACTACGACATGCTGGTCATCGGCAGCGGCCCATCCGGGCGCCGCGCCGCGGTGCAGTCGGCCAAGCTCGGCAAGTCAGTGCTGGTGGTCGACAGGGGCCGGCGTCTCGGCGGCGTTTCGGTGCATACCGGCACTATACCGTCGAAGACGTTGCGCGAGACGGTGCTCAACCTCTCCGGCTGGCGCGAGCGCGGCTTTTATGGACGCGGCTACCGCGTCAAGCAGGACATTTCGGTCGGCGATCTGGTCGAGCGCCTGCACAAGACGCTCGACCATGAGGTCGAGGTGCTGCAGCACCAGTTCATGCGCAACACGGTCAAGAGTGCGCGCGCCGCGGTAAAATTCCTGAGCCCCAACAAGGTCAGCCTGACCACCGACACCGGCGACTACAGCGAGGTTGGCTTCGCCCATGCGCTGATCGCGGTCGGCACCCGGCCGCACCGGCCGCGCGACGTGCCGTTCGACAAGACACGGATCTTCGACAGCGACGAGATGCTGGAGCTCGATCGGCTACCGCGCACGCTGACGGTGATCGGCGCCGGCGTCATCGGCGTCGAATATGCGACAATCTTTTCGGCACTCGACGTTCCGGTGACATTGGTCGAGCCGCGCAACACGATATTGGATTTCGTCGACCGCGAGATCGTCGACGACTTCATCCATCAGATGCGCGACCGCGGCATGACCATCCGATTGGGCAGTGCCGTCAAGGAGATCGCCTCGAAACCCGACTATGCTGAGGTGACGCTGGCCGACGGCCGCACCATACGTTCCGAGATCGTGCTTTATGCCGCGGGACGCACCGGCAATGTCGGCAATTTAGGGCTCGACGCCGTCGGCATCGAGGCTGATTCGCGAGGCCGCATCAAGGTCGATCCGCAGACCTTCCAGACCAGCGCGCCCAACATCTATGCCGCCGGCGATGTCATCGGCTTTCCGAGCCTGGCATCGACCTCGATGGAGCAGGGCAGGGTGGCCGCCTGCCATGCCTTCGGCGTGCCCTTGCCGCCGCCGCCCGAAACCTTTCCCTACGGCATCTACGCCGTGCCGGAAATCTCCACCGTCGGGCAATCCGAGGAGCAGGTGCGCGAGAGCGGTGCCGCCTACGAGGTCGGCGTGGCGCGGTTCCGCGAGACATCGCGCGGCCACATCATGGGTGTCAACACCGGTTTCCTGAAGCTTCTGTTCTCGATCGAAACACGCCGTCTGCTCGGCGCCCATATTGTCGGCGAGGGCGCGACCGAACTCATCCACATCGGCCAGGCGGTCATCAATCTCGGCGGCACAGTCGACTTCTTCGTCAACAACACCTTCAACTACCCGACGCTGGCGGAAGCCTACAAGATCGCCGGGCTGGACGCCTGGAACCGCATGGGGCGAGGGTAGCTTCGGGGCTCATCGATCCGACGCTGCAACGGCGACCGCAGGATCCGCCAGCCATTGCCCGACGATGTCGGCGTCCGGATCGCCGATTTCATGGCCGGAGGCAATGGTGTGGGTTTCGACCTTGGCGCCATGCGAGCTCAGTAGAGCGGCCAGCACCGGCGCGAATGGCGCGTAGGTCAGGTCGGCGGCGCCGGCGACGATCAGAGCCCGCGCCTTCGACAGGTCGGCCGGCGGCACCTCGTCGAGCACCGGCATCGGACGCAGCAATGCAGCGCGCTCGATGAAGCCCGGATGCAGCAGCATGACGCTTGAGACCAAATTGGCGCCGTTCGAATAGCCGAGAAAGGTCGCGTGGCGGAGATCGAGGCTGTGGCGCTTCGCGACGCCGGCGACGAAGGCCGCGAATGCCTCCGCCTCCGCGCGGATGCTTGCCTGCTCGAATCGCGTCGGGGTGATTCGCGTGAACCAACGGAACCCGTCCTCCTGAGGGATGCGGCCACGGACCGCAACCAGCGCCGCATGCGGCGCGATTTGCCGACCAAGCGGCAGCAAGGTCGTCTCGTCGACACCCGATCCATGCAACAGGAACAGCCAGTCACCCAGTAAGTTGGCGGGTCGATGGAGCCGGTAGAAAAAGCCTGAATTCTCCTGCAGAATACCGTCTTCGAGGCTCTCCTCGGCCATGGTCACATCCTCTTGATTTCGCGTTACTTTCGTTAATTTGCCGGCTTCAAAACAAAATATTTTCAAGCTCCGCGAAAGTTGATTGAACCGGGCGCATTTCAGTCCGTTTCTTTGCCGATATAATCCCCGCGGGGGGATCGAAGCAGTGTGCGCCGGGTGGTCGCCCGAGGGATCGCATGCCGGACATAAAACAACCAGCTTTAAGGCCTTTTATCGATGACCATGCCAGTTTCGCCGGAACGCGATACGCGTATTGACGTGTTCCGGGCTCTCGCCCTCCTGACCATATTCATCGACCACGTGCCGGGCACCGTTTTCGAAACCCTGACCTATAAGAATTTCGGGTTTTCGGATGCGGCCGAGGCCTTCGTGCTGATCTCCGGCATGTCCGTCGCTCTTGCCTACGGCACCAAATTCCAACCAGGAAACCGGCTGGTCGCAACGCTGAAGATGTGGCGCCGCGCCGGCGTGCTCTATGTCACCCACATCGTCACGACGATGGTGGTCATGGCTATCTTCTGCGCAGCGGCGGTGTTTGCGAAACGGCCGGACCTTCTGACCCTGATCAACATCGAGCCGCTCGTCAGGAACCCGCCGCAAGTCCTCGTCGGCATCGTCACGCTCGGCCATCAGCTCGGTTACAACAACATACTGCCGGTCTATGCGGCCCTGCTGTTGATGGCGCCGGCCTTCCTGCTGTTCATCAGCTACAGGCCGCTGGCGGCGCTTGCCGTATCCGCAGCCCTTTGGCTGATTGCCGGTATCTACCAGATCGCGCCGCCGAACTACCCGGAGCCCGGTTTCTGGTTCCTCAATCCGCTGTCATGGCAATTGCTGTTCAATATCGGCATGGCCAGCGTGTTGCATGTGCGGCGCGGCGGCACCGTCCCTGTCAATCGCTGGCTGGTCGGCGCGGCCGCCGCCTATGTGCTGACGGCGCTCGTCTGGGTGCACAGCCCGCTGTGGGGGCATGTGTCATGGTTTGACCTGCCGGTGGTGCTGACCGGTTTCGACAAGACGTTCCTGTCGTTGCCGCGGCTGCTGCACATCCTGGCGATGAGCTATCTGGTCGTCGCCTTGCCCTTCGTCTCGAACCTGTTCCGCACCGGCCGCGACAATCCGCTCGCCATATTGGGCAAACGCTCGCTGCCGGTTTTCATTGCCGGCACGGTGATTGCCATGGCGGCGCAGGTGATGAAGCTGATCAACCCGGGCGGCATTGCCTATGACAGTCTGCTGCTCGCCGCCGGCATCGCCATGCAGTTCGCGCTCGCCTTCTATCTGGAGTGGCTGTCCGCCATCGGCTGGTCCGGCAAGGGCAAGCCGGTCCGCAACGAGGCGCCGCCTGTCCGTCCATCCTTTGGCATCGGTCCCATGGCGGCCAATAGGTAAGATTTGGAGCCGATCTGCCCCAGTCAGCCTGTACTTGGCGGCGGTCCGGACGATGCCCTGACGACAAGTTCGACGTCGAGCGTTTCTCGCCGCACGGTGCCGTCGAAGTCGAGGATTCTTCGCGCTGCCCGGCGGCCGATCTCGGCGATCGGCTGGGCGATGGTGGTGAGCGGAGGCTCGCAAGTTGCGGCTTCAGGCACGCCGTCGAAGCCGACGACGGAAACATCGCGGGGAACCGCGATGCCCCGTGCGTTGAGCCATTCCAATGCCACCATCGCGATCCGGTCCGACATCGCCAGGATGGCGGTCGGCGGTTCCGCCGAGGCGAAGATGGTTTCGACACCGGCCCTTGTGCTCGCCTTATCGTTTTCCGTCTCGTAGACCGGCACCTTGGCGGTGTCGACACCAAACCGGGAAAGCTCTTCGAAATAGCCGAGGAGGCGGTCACGGGTTCCGGTATAGACCGCGGTCCGGACCTGCTCGGGCGAGACAAGACCGGTGCTGTCGTCGGCGAAGGCCAGCGACAGCACGGCGAAGCGGCGATGTCCAAGTTCCGCCAGATGGCGCGCCGCGAGCCGGCCGCCGGCAACATTGTCGATACTGATCGCCGAGACCGTCTCGTCCTGCGAGCCGAGCTCGAGCGCGACGAAGGGGAGCTTTCGTTCGCGCGTCAGCTCAACGAGACGCGGACCGCCCTCGATGCAGAAAAGGATGAAGCCATCCACGAGGGCGCTCTGGATATTCCAGGCAAGTTTTTCCTCGTTGCCAGCCGACACGAGGGCTATCCCCGCGCCGGTGGCGTCGCAGGCTTCCGAGATGCCGGCCATCATCACGCGGGCAAACGGGTCGTCGAAGAAATAGGACAGCGGCTCGGTTGTGGCGACGCCGATTGCATTGACCTTGCCGGCGCGCAGCAGCCGGCCCTTGGGATCCGGGCCGGCGTAGCCCAGCGCCTCGGCCGCCGCCTTGACCCGCTCGCGGACTTCCTCGCGCACGATTTCGGGACGGCTGAAGGCATTGGAAGCAGTGCCGTGCGATACGCCCGCGGCTTTGGCGATGTCTGCCAGCCGGATGGGCCTCCTGCTGCCCTCGGTGGGTGATGTCATTTGTTCGTCTCCAGGACTCCTGTCCGACAGTAGTGCCGATTACCTAACATCTTCCTTGGATCGATTCAAATTTTTGCTTGACATTTATGCTGTGACGCATATTCTTGAATCGATCCAAGAGCGGTTTTGCCCGCACATTGGATCGATACAAGAGGAGAGTGCCATGCACCCCGTCAATTATCTGTTCGAGGACATTTACCGGAACGACTGGAGCATCCGCTCGAGCGCGGAGGCCCGCAAGGGGCGCGACAGGACCGGTCCGTGGATTCGCGACCTGCGTTTCCTCGTAGGACGCAAGCGGAGCTGATCGGCGGCCTATTTTTTGTGCCCGCTGATTGGATCGATTCAAAAAGGAGATTAAGCCATGCACCCGATCAAGCATCTGTTCGAAGACATCTATCGCAATTATTGGGGCATATCGCCGGCCACCGAACGGCCGGAGCGGCGGCGTGTGGTCAAAACGGCCAAACGCGACGGCCAAGTCCGGCCCGAACGTCGCCAAGACTGACAGAACCGGCGAACCTGGCTGCCGCGTCAAGGGCGCGGCCGCACCAGCGCCGAGGCGGCCATCATCAGCCAGCCGCCGATGAGCAACGTGCCGCCGATCGGCGCCGACATCGGGAACAGCCGCGAGCCAAGGAAGTCGCGGGCCAAAAGATCTCCCGAGAACAGCAGAAGCCCGACGAGAAGGATGAGGCTTCCGGTTCGCAGGATGCTATTGCCACCGAGCAGCCCGACGGCAAGGAAGACCGGCGCATGCAAGAGCAGGAAGGATGCGGCCGTACCGACCAAAGCGCCGCCGAGATGCGCCGCCGCCGCCGAAAGCGCCACGCCAGCCGCGCCGCATAGGCCGCCGGCAAAAACCAGAATGCGGCCGCCTGCCGCGTGTTCATCCGTGCTCATGTCCACGCCTCCGTGATTCCTGGCGACCGCCTGAGATAGTGCTGCGAACCGTGTCAGGATTTGCCGGCTTCCGCCAGCATGTCGCGCTCGCGGCGCGACTGGACCAGCCAGTTATAGGCCGCTCCGCCCGCCATCAGAATGGATGTGCCGAGAAACACCGAGCGCATACCGAAATGGCCGCCGGCAAAGCCGCCGAGCAACGGTCCGGCGACCTGCCCGACATATTGTGCCGAGATCGACAAGCCCAGCACATTGCCGCCGACCCCGTCGGGCACATTGTGGCGGATGACGCTGGTGATGCAGGGCAAAAGACCGCCAAGCGCCAGGCCCATCAGGAAACGCAGGCCGACGAGTTGCCAGCCCTGGGTAACGAAGGCCTGCGGGATCAGCAGCAGCGCCGAGACGGCGAGTGCGGCAACGATGACGTTCCAGTGGCCGATACGGTCGGCGAGATTGCCGAGCCGCGACGCCGACAGGATGGCGCCGAGCGCTGCCGCTGACATGACGATGCCGGAGACCAGCGTGACCTGGCACTGATCTTCGATGAGCTGCTGGACATAGACGGTGATGATCGGCTCGATCGACATGGTGGCGAAACTCAACAGCATGCCGGTCGCCAGCATGGCGACGACGGGGCGCTTGTCGGGAATCTGCGACCAGCTGTCCTTCACTTTTTCTTCTGACGCGGCCTTGGCGGCAACCGGGCGAGGCGCCTCCTTGATCAGCAAGGTGGTTGCCAGAAAAGCCAGGAAAATGACGCCGCCGGCGAGCAGGAATGTGGCGCGTATGCCAATCAGCGGCGGCAGCGCGCCGCCGAGCAGCGGACCGACCAGGGCACCGGCGGTGATACCGGCCGACAGAACGCCCAGCGCCCAGCCGGAGCGATCCTTCGGCGTCTGCATGGCAACCAGGATGGTCGAACCCGAAGAATAGCCGCCGGCAAAGCCGATCAGCAGGCGCAAGAGCACCAATTGCCAGACAGTCTGCACCATGCCGGTCAGCGACATGCACAGCGCCATGCCGAAACTGGCGCGCACCAGCATCAGTTTGCGGCCGTAACGGTCGCCTAGCCGCCCCCACAGGGGCGCGACCAGCGCGGCGGCAAGGAAGGTGGCGCCGTAGGCGACGCCCGACCACTGCACGATCGCCGCATGGCCCTCTGCGCCCAGCTGCTCGACGTAAAGCGGCAGGAAGGGCAACAGCAGCGTCATCGCTACAAGCGTGCTGAACGAGCCGGCAAAACACACGGCGAGATTGCGGCGCCAGTGGACGTTGTGCGTGGCGCGGTTGGCGTCTTGCGGCATGTCTGTCCTGTCCGGCCAGCTTGCATGGAACTTGCTGTGGATACCAATTTGGGATACCAAGCTGGTATCTGTCATGAACGCAAGCCCCGTCGCTGTCAATGCGGGCCTCTCAAACATGATCGACAAAGGCCGGCGTGATCGGCCAACGCCGGCCAGTGACCCGATTGCCGGAACGAATGACCTGAACGGAACGCCAATGTCGCAGATGCAGAACGTCGAAAAGCAGCTTCGCGAGATGATCCTCGGGCTCGAGATTGGTCCCGGCGAGCGGCTGACGGAGCGCTGGGTCGAAAGCCGCTTCGGCGCCTCGCGCACGCCGGTCAGGGCTGCGTTGCTGCGGCTCGAGACCGAAGGCCTGATCTGCCGCGACGGCCGCGGCTGGACGGTCTCGCCAATCAATCTTGCCGAGCTGGAGCAGATCGCCGTCTATCGCGAGGCGGTCGAGGTCGCGGCAGTCAGGCTGACTTGCACCTTGCAGGACAGAAGTGCCGTCGAAATCATCGAGGCGATGCTCGATTCCTGCGACGACAAGACGCCGCGCGAGGAATGGCATCGCGTCGGCAGGGATTTTCATATCGAGCTGGCACGCCTGTCAGGCAACGAGTTCCTGTTCAGAGCGGTTCGCGATGCGATGACGCGCCTGTCGCGCGCCCGCTGGCTCGAGGTTCGCGACGAGGCAGCGCTCGGCCGTGCCTGGGCCGAACACCATGCCATTCTGTCGGCGGTGCGGGCCGGCGATGCCGATACCGCCGCCCGCCTGCTTTCGGCCCATATCACCGGCAGCCGCGACCGGCTGGTGACCTCGCTGCGCAACGACCGGCGCGGCCTGCGCGCCCGGGGATTTGCCGTCGTCGCTTGAGTGAGGATCGGCTGCCATTGATCACGAAAAGAGCAGATGAGCGAAGAATGCTACTTTCGGTCTCGCTTCGCAAATGCCGATGGCGTAAGAGCGGCGATGGAAAACAACCGATTTGACACACCCGTGACCGTCAAGGGCGCGGCGGGAAGCAATCAGCTCTTGCGTACGGCCCGCGAGGCTTCCGACTACCTCCTCAACAATTGGCCCGGCAAGCGCAGCCCCAAGCACCGCGAAGCGTTGCAAGCCTGTCATGATGCGCTGGCCGGCGACAAGCCGGCCATGAACGCAAGACGGGCCTTCATTGCCGCCGCTCGTGAAGTGAACGTCTTCGTCAGCGACAAGGCGCCTGCCTGAGGCATAGCGGGATTTGACCGAGGCCCGGCCCGCCTGGCAGCCCGGATATCATCACTCTGCCGTTTCGGTTTTGGTTTGGGACTCGCTCTCGCCCTCGGGCTTCGATCGCTCCTTGGCTGCGACCTTGGCAGCCTGCTTTTCCGCCTTCTTGGCAGCCTTCTGCCGGTCGCGTTCCTTGCGTTCCTGACCGTAGTTCGGTGCTCGTGCCATATCGTTTCCTTTCGTTGTGCTTGGCCTTTGCCTAGGAGCATTGGACCGCAAACACAACACCGCAAGGCACGATCGGGCTCCATATCTCGGCGCAGTCCGGAGAGCCCGGCTTTTCAGGCGCCGTCGCGGTCGAGAACGAGATCGGCCGGCCCGAACCGGTCCTTTGCCGTGAATTGCTGGTGCCAGTAGGGATAGAGCACGGGCGGCCTGCTGACCACATTGAGCCGTGTGCGCTCCTCATCGGCAAGCACAAGGCTTGCAGCGGCGATATTGTCTTTGAAATGGGCTTCGGTTCGTCCGCCGATCACCAGCGAACTGACAGCGGGCCGGCCGAGCAGCCAGGCGAGCGCCACCTGCGCCGCCGACACGCCGTGATTATTGCCGATATCGATCAGCGTGTCGACGATCCGCCACAGCCGGTCCTCGTCGCGGATCGGCGGTTCCGACCAGCCGCTGAGCTGGCGGGCGGTCGGCTGGTCACGGTGGTATTTGCCGGACAGCAACCCGCCGGCAAGCGGGCTCCAGACCAGCACGCCGAGCCCCTGGTCGACCGAGATCGGTAACAATTCATACTCGGCCTCGCGCGCTTCCAACGTGTAATGGATCTGCTGGGTGACGAAGCGTGGCTGGTGATGACGGTCGCTGATCCCCAGCCCCTTCATCACTTGCCAGCCGGAATAATTGGAGCAGCCGACATAACGGACCTTGCCCTGCGCGACCAGCGTGTCGAGCGCGGCGATGGTTTCCTCAAGCGGTGTCAGGCCATCCCACTCGTGCAGGAAATAGATGTCGATGACATCCGTCCTGAGCCGCTTCAGGCTCCTCTCGCATTCGCGGATCAGATGGTAGCGCGACAGGCCTTCATCATTGGGGCCTTTGCCGATCCGCATGCGCGCCTTGGAGGCGATCAGCACGTCGCCCTTGCGCTTGCCGCCAAGCGCCTCGCCGATGATCTCTTCCGACACGCCGTTCGAATAGACATTGGCGGTGTCGATGACATTGACGCCGGCATCGATGCAAAGGTCGATCATCCGGCGCGCCTCGTCGAGGTCGGTCTTGCCGACCGCCGAAAACGCGCCGCCGCCGCCGAACGTCATGGTGCCCATGGTCAGCGTCGAAACCTTCAGCCCGGAACGGCCGAGAGTGCGGTATTCCATGTCGTGTCCTCACAATTTATCGGGAAAGGGCGTTGCAGACGACAGCCCTCAATGAACCGGCTATTTGTAGGATAATTCGTTCCGCTTGTCGCCCGTTCCGCAGGGCAAGCTCGATCACATCTTGCGGATTGAAACGCACAGCCAGCGCAGTAGTGGCTGCAATAAAACCGTCATTGCCGGCCTATACTAACATCGGTCCAGCGCTTCGATTTCCGGCCGCCGGGCCGGGCGGCAGAGCGCCTGACAGCGGCCGGCAAGGCCTGTAAGCGGAGCAGCGTAAATGACCGAGATAAAACAGAATTCCCCGGCCAGGGACTGGCTGGAAGCGGAACTCGCCGACACGCTGGATGAAGACTATGAGCTGGAAATCTCGGAGCCGGCGCTGTCGATGGAGATCGCCAAGATCTACAAGAATGCACATCCGCCATCGATCGACCGCCTGCAGTATTTTCGCGATCTCATCACGCTGCAATCCGAGTTGATCAAGCTGCAGTCCTGGGTCGCCTATCACAAGAAGAAGCTCGTCGTGGTTTTCGAGGGCCGCGACTCGGCGGGCAAGGGTGGTGTTATCAAGCGCATCACCCAGAGGCTTAATCCGCGCATCTGCCGCGTCGCAGCACTTCCGGCGCCGACCGAGCGCGAGAAGTCGCAATGGTATTTCCAGCGCTACGTTCCGCATCTGCCGGCCGGCGGCGAGATCGTGCTGTTCGACCGCTCCTGGTACAACCGCTCCGGCGTCGAGCGGGTAATGGGCTTTGCCCAGCCGGATCAGGTCGAGGAGTTCTTCCGCGACGTTCCGGATTTCGAACGCATGCTGGTCCGCTCAGGCATTACGCTTGTCAAATACTGGTTTTCGATCACCGACGAGGAGCAGCAGATGCGCTTTTTGATGCGCATCCATGACCCGATGAAGCAATGGAAACTGTCGCCGATGGATCTCCAGTCGCGCGTGCGCTGGGAGCAGTACACCAAGGCCAAGGAAGAAACGTTCGCCCGCACCAATATTCCGGAAGCCCCGTGGTTCATCGTCGAGGGCAACGACAAGAAGCGGGCACGGCTGAACTGCATCGACCATCTGCTCAAGCAGATGCCCTATGAGGAGGTGCCGCACGAAGAGATCACACGGCCGGAGCGCGTCTTCAATCCCGAATACGAGCGCCAGGTACTGCCGCGCGAACTGTATGTGCCGGAGAAGTACTGACTAAAGCGGCGAGGAGGGCGGCGCCTCCATGGCGGCGCCCTGCAACAAGCTAGGTGCGCTCGATGATGACATGCGTGGCCTTCGGCGTCGCGACCTGCTCGCTGCAGCGATAGCCGAGCTTGGGCATGTCGATGCCGGCAAAAAGGCTCTCGCCGGCGCCTAGCAGGACCGGTGAGATCGCCAGATGCATTTCGTCGATGAGCTTTTCCTTGAGATATTGCCGGATCGTAGAAACGCCACCGCCCAGCCGTACATCCTTGCCGTCAGCCACTGCTTTCG
This sequence comes from Mesorhizobium sp. M1273, assembly GCF_040318195.1. NCBI lineage: Bacteria > Pseudomonadati > Pseudomonadota > Alphaproteobacteria > Hyphomicrobiales > Phyllobacteriaceae > Mesorhizobium > Mesorhizobium sp. M1273. The sequence goes on from NZ_JAMYLV010000016.1 coordinate 46,725, forward strand.
CCTTTTGCAGCGCTGAGTGGATGCCGTCGGTCACGAAATAGAAAGTCGTGCCGCCCTCCATGACAATGGGATCACGCGCATGGTGCGTGAGCACGAAGACCGGCACGTGGTAGGGTGGGTTGTCACCCCACCAGCCTTTCCAGCTGTCATCCGGCCATTCGCCGCGGATCGGCCCAAACATGTTGCGGCCGAGGATCCATGCGCCGACATTTTCGAAGCTGCGTGCTGCGAACGCCTCGTCGGTGTCCGTGGTCCCGCCATCCTTGCCGAGGACCATCTTGCGGAAGGTGCGGGTGCCGAACATCCATTCGTGCAGGGCTTCTCCGCCAACACCCAGCGGGTTCTTCAGGTCTTGGTCGGGACCGGCGCCGAAGCCGTCGATCGACAGGGTGAAAGCGCTGACGCGAAGCTTGGACATGGGAGCCTCCTCGATAACCAATTGTGACATGCAAGCAGTTATCGGGGTAGCTTAACTGATTGCATTTTGCAAGCGGTATTTTTGCTGGCGGGGCAATCGCTTCCAAATCATGTTGGAATAACCAATCTCAATGTCGGCGCCGCCCGTCATCCGCCTGCCGGCCCCTTCTCCCTGTATAGTGACGGGGAGAAGGGGCCGGCCGCAACGTCGATGTTTTTGCAACGCTGGAGATTGGTAAAATCTTTTACGAACGCGTCTTTCTCCCTGCCACTTTACGGGGAGAAATACCGGGCAGGGCAACGAGGGGCAGCGTAAACTTGAAGCGATGTCCTGCGGCGTTCCATGTCGCGCTTTGGACGAACGAACACTACTCGATGTAGACGCTACAAAGGCGCATCACCCCTTGAGCATCGCCGCCACTTCCGGCGCGAAGTAGGTCAGGATGCCGTCGCAGCCGGCGCGCTTGAAGGCGAGCAGCGATTCCAGCATCGCCTTTTCGCCGTCGATCCAGCCATTGGCGGCGGCGGCCTTGATCATCGAATATTCGCCCGAGACCTGATAGGCAAAGGTCGGCATCTGCAACTCGACTTTCAGCCGGCGGATGATGTCGAGATAGGGCAGGCCGGGCTTGACCATCAGCATGTCGGCGCCCTCGGCCAGATCCTGCTCGGCCTCGCGCACCGCTTCGTCGGAATTGGCGTGATCGATATAATAGGTCTTCTTGTCGCCCTTGAGCAGGCCGGCGGTGCCGACCGCCTCACGGTAGGGGCCGTAAAAAGCGGATGCGAACTTGGTCGCATAGGACATGATCGCCACATCCTGAAATCCATTGGCGTCGAGCGCATCGCGGATGGCACCGATCCGGCCGTCCATCATGTCCGAGGGGGCAATGATGTCGGCCCCCGCCGCCGCCTGGATGACGGCCGCCGCCGTCACTTGCTCCACCGTTTCATCATTGACGATAATGCCCTCGCGCAAGATGCCGTCATGGCCATGCGAGGTGAACGGGTCAAGCGCCGCGTCGGTGATGATGCCGATCTCCGGCACCGCCCGCTTGATGGCGCGGGTGGCGCGGTTGATGATGTTTTCCGGATCGAGGATGTGCGAACCGGTCTGATCGCGCAGGCCGAGCTCCACATTGGGGAAAGTGGCGATCGCCGGAATGCCAAGCTTGGCCGCGCGCTCAGCCTCCTTGACGGCGAGGTCGAGCGACAGGCGGAACACGCCGGGCATGGCGGCGATCGGTTCGCGCACTTGTCTGCCGTCGACGACGAAGATCGGCCATATCAGATCGTCGACCGACAGCCGGTTCTCCTGGACAAGGCGGCGCGACCAGTCGGCCTTGCGCATGCGCCGCAGCCGCCGGCTGCCGGTGATCTCGTCGACGCTGCGCGCGCCGGCAGGCTTTGCAGGGGTGAATCTGTTCATCGCAAAAACTCCGGATCGGGCGGCTTTTACCACGAGCCTCCGCTGCTGACCAATGCGACACGATTGTGCCAGCGGTCTTGTCGGGCGCTATTCTGGTTGGCCATTGCCCGACAGGATCTGCGCAGCACCCCGCATGGCGACGCGGAATGCCTCGTCGAAGCTGACGCCGCGCACTTGCCAATTGTAGCTCTTGCCATTCAAGGCAAGCCGCCAGTCGGCTATCCAGCCCAGTTCCTTGTCGCTCCAGACGATACTGCCGGCGAGCGCCTGGTCGGCTCCGGCCTTCCTGGCAAGCTGGTCCAGCGTCGTGATATCGGCATGGCGCAGGGCCTGGTCGTCAAGCTTCGAGGCCGACAGCAGTGACGCTTCGGGAAACACAATCGGCATGACCAGCGGACCGGTGGCATTGACGAAGGATTCGCGCATCGCCGCCCCGCGCTCATCGTCGGCGGTCAGCACGAACTGCCTTGTGCCTTGCTCCGCCGCCAGGAAAATTGCCAGGCGTGGCCGCTCGCCAAGCCATGGTTTGCTGCCAAGCGCGGCAAGCACCGGATCGATAACGTCAGGCCTGTACAGACAAGTGAGATCATGCGGCCGGTCATGGGTGCCTTGTTCGTCATGGATTGGAATGCCTTCGAGACGGTCGCGATAGCGGAATTCGGCAACGAAGCTGCCGGCCTTGTCGCGCAGCGCCGCCATCTCAGTTCTCTTCGGCAGCCGCTGATCGCCGGACACACGAACCAGCACCGCATCGAGGCAGGCCTTGAAGCCGATCTGCCTGTTGACCTCGCCCTGGCCGGTGACGATGGTCTGCGATTGATAGAGCTCGTCGACGGTTTCGGCCGATACGGGAGGAGTGTTCGCAGCGATCAGGCCGACCACCATAACAGCAAGGCGCGGCAACCAAGGCATGGTTCAACCTTCCGGTTCAAAGCGCCAGCATTAGCACTGGGTGACGCCGACGACCATGCAGCGGATTGGCCGCCGCCATTGACGCGGCCATGCGCCACGCTTTAGCACTTCACTCCCGGCGGGCGCGGGGAGGGATTCTCTGGCGATGGATTTTGGCGGAGGCGACGAGATTCGCTTCGAAAGATTGGGCAGGGCTGGCGTCGTCACGCTGACGCGGCCGCAGGCGCTCAATGCCGTAACCCACCGCATGGTCAAGGCGCTGGACAAGGCGCTGCGCAGTTGGGAGCGCGACGACGGCGTCGACGTTGTCGTCGTCAAGGCCGAGGGCAGGGCATTTTCGGCGGGCGGCGACATCCTCCACATCTACGAAGCCGGCCGCGCAGGAAGGCCTCCGGTCGATTTCTTCGCCGATGAATACCGGCTGAACGCCCGCATCGCCCGCTTCAAGAAACCCTATGTCGCGGTGATCGACGGCATCGTCATGGGCGGCGGCGTAGGTATCTCCTTCCATGGTTCGCAGCGAGTGCTGACCGAGAACGCCCAGTTTGCCATGCCCGAGGTCGGCATCGGCTTTTTCCCGGATGTCGGCGCCAGCCATCTGTTGCCGGATCTCGGCGGCAGCTTCGGCATGTATCTGGCGCTGACCGGCAACCGCATCCGCTATGGCGATGCTTTGTGGTCGGGCCTCGCCACCCATACGATCAAGGCGGAGGACCAGGCCGGCTTCCTCGACCGTCTGGCGGAAAGCGGCGACCCGGAATCGGTGCTGCGCGGCTGCTTCGTCCCGGCCAGGCGCGAGACCGACAGCCCGACGCTGGAAGCCATCGCCCGGCATTTCGCGCAGCCGTCGCTGGCCGATATCGTCGCCAGTCTGGAGCGGGCAGCCGCTGCCGACGAGTTCGCGGCGAAGACGCTGGCCACCATCCGCACACGTTCACCGACCAGCCTGCATGTTGCATGGCGCCAGATCAGCACCGGGCAGACGTTGTCGATGGACGAGTGCATGAAAATGGAGTTCCGTATCCTCAACCGCATGCTTGCCGGGCACGACTTCTATGAAGGTATCCGCGCCGCCATCATCGATAAAGGCTCGACGCCGCAATGGCGGCCGGCAGGTATCGATGACGTCAGCGCCGCCAACGTCGACGCCTATTTCGCACCGCTCGGCGAACGGGAACTGAAGCTGTGAGCGAGGTCGCCTCGAGACGCGTGGTGCTGCAGCCCTCGACGATCGAGGTCATCTTCGCCTGGTTCCAGCGCGTCATCGCCGGCTACTGTCTGCTGTTCGGCATCTTGTACTGGATCCGGCTGATCGGCTTTTACCCGGGCCCGTTGTGGCGCTTCGACCTGATGCCGGTACACTGGCAGGTGGCGGCGGTGGTGCTGGCGGTGTTTTTTCCGTTCGCTGCCGCCGGCCTGTGGATGCTGGCGTCCTGGGGGCCGGTGATCTGGTTCATCTGCGCGGTGACCGAGTGCGTCATGTATGCTGGCTTCCCCGAGTTGTTCGGCCACCGGCCGCTGATCGTCGCCTCGCACCTTGCGGTGGCGCTGCTCTACATAGTGTTCCGCGTGGTGATCTGGATCCAGAAGCGGCAACCCCGGCGATAGCAATTCCGGCCAGGATCGTTGGCTAAATCTTTAGGTTAATTATCCTTGCTCGGGTGACCGTCCGTTAAGCCTCTTTCGAAACCCCTTACCGGTAAGCTCTTGTTAGCCTTGGCGTTTAAGTCGAATTTTATGAGTATTCGATAGTGTCGCGATCAAGGTGAAGAACAAAAAATCACCGGGCGACAAACGAGAGGCAAAGACAATGATCAATTCGCGTCCGGCGGCGAAGACCGCCAACGTATCCGATGACCGCCGCGAGGCGATCCGTTCGCTGTACATGGAATCGCTGCAGCTGGTCGAGCGGCTGCATCGCCGTCTGCTTGATGTGATCAAGGACGAATTCGACCGCAACGGTCGCTCCGACATCAACGCCATCCAGGCGCTGCTCCTGTTCAACATCGGCAATTCGGAGCTGACCGCCGGCGAACTGCGCTCGCGTGGCTACTATCTCGGCTCGAATGTCTCCTACAATCTGAAGAAGCTGGTCGATCTCGGCTTCATCAACCACCAGCGCTCGCGCATCGACCGCCGTTCGGTGCGGGTTTCGCTGACGCCGAAGGGCAATGAGGTGGCGGAAGTCGTCGCCGGCCTCTACGAGCGCCATGTCGGTTCGATCGAGCAGGTTGGCGGCATCAATACGGAAGAGTTCAAGCAGATGAACCGCGCCCTGCAGCGCCTGGATCGGTTCTGGAACGATACCATCGCCTACCGGATGTAATCGCATCCGCCGCATCTAGATCTGAGGCTGGACTACGGAAGTGCTGCCGCGGAGTGGACCAAAGGCCGGTGCCGAAAAGCACCGGTCTTGCCGTTTCGTCAGGCCGGCCGATCCAAATTCGAGCAACAGCCACGTTGCCGCCATATTCCAATGGAACCGAAGATGCGGGTGATGCTGGGGCCAAAGCCGTGCATTTGTCCTGTGCTCAAGTCACTTCCCATGTGGTTTTACACCGAAGTGATGCGGGCCATGGTTGGCTAATTGTTAAGAAGCCAACTCTAGAGTGCGGGCGAGACCGCCCGGTGGGTTGAATTGTAGCAAGAATGTCTGGAACGTCCATGAGAACCAGTCGCCGTTTCTTCCTTTCAGGAGCCTCCGCGCTCGCAGCCGCAATGGTCGCCGGCCGCGCCAGTGCGCAGGATGTGATCGGGGATATCCTGAAATCCTCGGCGCGCGGCAATTGGGACGACCAATTCGATGCGCGTGCCAGCGAAGGCGGCAAGGTTGCCTCGACGCTGCCGATCTTCAGCCTGCAGACGGTGTCCTTCACCGAGCAGGCGATCATGCAGTATCAGAATATCGTCGCGCAAGGCGGCTGGGAGCAGGTTCCAGACACCAAGAAGCTGCAGCTTGGCGTCGAGGATCCCGATGTGGTGCCGCTGCGCAGGCGCTTGATGATATCGGGCGATCTGGCGCAGAGCGCCGGGCTCTCGGAAGCGTTCGATTCGTACGTCGACTCGGCGCTCAAGCGCTTCCAGTTGCGTCACGGCTTGCCGGCCGACGGAACCACGGGCAAATATACTTTCGCGGCAATGAACGTGTCGGCGCCGGTTCGGCTTGGTCAGCTCCAGACCAATCTGCAACGGCTGCGTGAGCGGGCCGGCACGCTTGGCAACCGCTATGTTCTGGTCGACATCCCGGCGGCGCAGATCGAGGCTGTCGAGAACGACCGCGTTGTGCTGCGCCACACCGCAATCGTCGGCAAGATCGATCGCCAGACGCCGATCGTCAATTCCAAGATCAACGAAATCATCGTCAATCCGTACTGGAACGCGCCGGTCTCGATCGTGCGCAAGGATATCATTCCGCTGATGCGGAAGGACCCCAACTATCTCAAGGACAGCCATATCCGCCTGTTTGCGCCGGACGGCAGCGAGGTCGACCCAATGACGGTCGACTGGTCGACCGATGATGCCGCCAAATACCGCTTCCGCCAGGATCCCGGTTCCGGCAACGCGATGGCCTCAGTCAAGATCAATTTTCCCAGCCCGGACGGCGTCTACATGCACGACACGCCGCAGCAGAGCCTGTTCGGCAAGCTGATGCGCTTCGATTCCTCTGGCTGCGTGCGGGTTCAGAACGTGCGCGACCTCGTCACCTGGATTCTGCGCGACACACCGGGCTGGGATCGCCAGCATTTCGAGGCGGCGATCAAGACCGGGGAGAACACGCCGGTGCAGGTCACCAATCCGGTGCCGGTTTATTTTCTCTACGTCTCGGCCTGGTCGACAGGGCCGGGCGTGGTCCAGTTCCGTGACGACATTTACGGCCTCGACGGAGCCAACGAGCTGCAGATCACATCCGCGCTCTAAGCAGCTGAGTTCATTTGCAAAAGGCCGCCGGAAGGCGGCCTTTTTCGTTGCCGAGTCTTTCGCGGAAAGCTTTGCTGGGCCGATTGCCGGAAAAAGGACGCGGCGCTGTAGTCGGAAATCGCATCATGCATGTCGCAATGTTCATTCTGGTCGTGCTCATCTTCGTCGCCGTTTCGGGCGCGCTGGTCCGGCTGGTGCGGGTGCCGCTGCCGGTACTGCAGATCGCCATCGGTGCAGCGCTCGCCTGGCCGGTGCGCGGCATGCATGTCGAGATCGATCCCGAGCTGTTCCTGCTAGTGTTCATCCCACCGCTGCTGTTCAGCGACGCCTATGGTGCGCCCAAGCGCGAACTGATCGCGCTGCGCGGGCCGATCCTCGACCTCGCCATCGGGCTGGTCTTCTTCACCATTGTCGGCTTCGGCTACGCTTTGCACTGGCTTGTCCCGAGCATCCCGCTCGTCGTCGCTTTCGCACTTGCTGCGGTGCTGTCGCCCACCGATGCGGTGGCCGTCTCCTCGATCGTCGACAAGAGCCTGGTCCCGGCCCGGCTGATGCACATCCTGGAGGGCGAGGCGCTGCTCAACGATGCGTCGGGCCTCGTGATGTTCCGCTTTGCGGTGGCAGCTGCCTTGACCGGCAGCTTCTCCTTCGTCGCGGCATCCGTGACTTTCCTCTATGCCGCCGCTGCCGGCATCCTGGCCGGCGTGGCTGCCTTGTTCGTCGCCGCCAAGGTGCTGCAATTGCTGAACCGTATCGGCGGCGTGCCGTCCGAGGCGCAGGTGCTGGTCATGGTCCTGCTGCCGTTCATCGCCTATCTCGGCGCCGAGAATGTCGGCGCCTCGGGCATTCTGGGGGCGGTCACGGCCGGAGTGCTCACCGGCGGCTCCGGGATTTTCCGCTTTCTCGGCGTCTCGGCGCGCATACAGACCGTATCGCTGTGGACGACGCTATCCTTCGTCTTCAACGGCGCGCTGTTCATCCTGCTCGGGTTGCAGCTTCCCGAAATCATCGGCAACGTGCCGCCTGAGCTCGGCAGCCGCTATCCGGTCATCCAGCCAATCGCCACGGTGGTCGCGCTGACACTATGCCTGATCGGGCTGCGCTTCCTGTGGATCTGGGTCGGCGACATCGCGACGCGCGTCTCGGCGCGATTACGCGAGCAGAAGGCCGAGCCGTTCGGGCTGCGCGTCCGGATCGCCGGCTCTGTTGCCGGCGTGCGCGGCGCCATCACGCTGGCCGGCATCCTGTCGCTGCCGCTCAGCATGCCGAATGGTTCGCCCTTTCCGGCGCGCGACGTGGTGATCTTCCTCGCCGCAGGCGTCATCATCTGCTCATTGCTCATAGCCAGCCTTGCCTTGCCCAAGGTGGCACGCGGGCTGGTCGAGCCGGGCGAGGATCCTGGCGCTGCCGAGGAGCGTCTTGCGCGTGTGGGCGCGGCCAAGGCCGCCATCGCCCGCATCGAGAGCATGGCCGGCGCGACCGACGGCGATGAAGGGGAAATACCCGGCGCCCGGCTTGCCGCCGCCGACAGCATCGTCGCCGGCTACCGTCGCCGCATCGCTACCTCCGACGAGGCCGACGAGGCGCGCGCCGAGGCCCGCGAGGCCGGACGGCTGGAGCTCGAATTGAGGCTGGCGGGCATTGAGGCCGAACGCGCAGCGGTTCGCGCAATGTTTCGCAGCGGCCAGATTAACGACCATACGATGCAGGCGCTGTTCACCGAGATCACGCTCACCGAGGCCCTGCTGAAGGGCCGGCAGGCAAGGAAATAGAGGCTGCCAGTCCCTCTGGCGCAATCCGGCCAGCAAATTTCGCGCTGCAAACGTGGCGGGCCGAAAGCAACTGTGTTAATGGCGCGACAGACCCCGAACCTTGAGGATTTCAGCCCATGGCAACAGCAGCGGCAGTGTCGAACAAATTCGAATCCTTTTTCGAAACCACGCTTGCCGATGCCGACCCCGAGATTTTCGGCGCAATCCGCAACGAACTCGGCCGCCAGCGCCACGAGATCGAGCTGATTGCCTCGGAAAATATCGTCTCGCGTGCCGTGCTCGAGGCACAGGGGTCGATCATGACCAACAAATATGCCGAGGGCTATCCGGGCAAGCGCTACTATGGCGGCTGCCAATTCGTCGATGTCGCCGAGGAACTGGCCATCGAACGCGCGAAAAAGCTGTTCGGCTGCAACTTCGCCAACGTCCAGCCGAATTCCGGCAGCCAGATGAACCAGGCGGTGTTCCTGGCGCTGCTGCAGCCCGGCGACACCTTCATGGGCCTCGACCTCAATTCCGGCGGACACCTGACACATGGCTCGCCGGTCAATATGAGCGGCAAATGGTTCAAGGTCGTCTCCTATGGCGTGCGCCGGGACGATCATCTGCTCGACATGGATGCGATCGAGAAGACCGCCCATGAGACCAGGCCGAAATTGATCCTGGCCGGCGGCACAGCCTATTCACGTGTCTGGGACTGGAAGCGTTTTCGCGAGATCGCCGATTCGATCGGCGCCTATCTGATGGTCGACATGGCCCACATCGCCGGCCTGGTCGCCGGCGGCATGCATCCGTCGCCGCTGCCGCATGCCCATGTGGTCACCACCACGACGCACAAATCGCTGCGCGGGCCGCGCGGCGGCATGATCCTTTGCAATGACGAGGATATTGCCAAGAAGATGAATTCGGCCGTCTTCCCCGGCCTGCAGGGTGGACCGCTGATGCATGTGATCGCCGCCAAGGCGGTGGCTCTGGGCGAGGCGCTGAAGCCGAGCTTCAAGATCTATGCGGAGAGCGTCGTCGCCAATGCCAAGGCGCTGGCCTCCAGTCTGCAGGAAACCGGTCTCGACATCGTCTCCGGCGGCACCGACAACCATCTGATGTTGGTCGACCTGCGTCCCAAGAACGCCACCGGCAAGCGCGCCGAGGCTGCCCTTGGCCGCGCCAACATCACCTGCAACAAGAACGGCATCCCCTTCGATCCGGAAAAGCCTTTCGTGACATCGGGCGTTCGGCTCGGCACGCCGGCCGGCACCACGCGCGGCTTCGGTCAGGCCGAGTTCCGCGAGATCGGCAAGCTGATCGCCGAAGTGCTGGATGGACTGAAGGTCGCCAATTCCGACGAGGGCAATGCGGCCGTCGAGGCAACCGTGAAGGCCAAGGTGACGACATTGACGGATCGTTTTCCGCTTTACCCGTATCTTGGTTGACGCTGGGCGTCGTTCCCCAACTGTGACGGCGCCGATCAACTGGGCACGGCTGCATCTCGGAGACGCTTGATGATGATGCGAATTTTCCGTTTCGCCAGTGTTGGCGCTGCCTTGCTCACCTTAGCCACCTCGCCGCTACTCGGCGCGGCCTTTGCGCAGACCGAGCCGACGCCGGCAGCACCCAAGACAGAGACCTTCGGCAGTTGGTCCACCACGGTGGACGAGGTCAACACCGGCGAGGATGTGCGCAAGACCTGCGCCGCCTCGACGGTCTTTTTCGACGCTAACGGCACCAGTGGCACCCTCACGCTGGCCATCTCGAATGGCGACGTACTGCCACCCGAGGGCTATCCGAGCCTCATCATCGCCGTGAGAAACAGTGACTTGCCCAAGGGGGACAACATCCCGGCGGTGTTCCGCGACGTCAACGACAAGATCAAGGCTGGTTTTCATATTATCGCCGACGGACAGTGGATGATGGACAACAAACCCGAGACCACGGTTGCCATACTGCGTGCCATGCGCCGTACCAGCGCCCTCGATGTCAGCTTCGCCGACAAGCCGGTCGCGACGATATCGATGGACGGCTTCACCAAGGCCTATCGCTATCTCGGCACGTCCTGCGGCTTCCCGACCGGCGACGTCGCTCCCTGATTGGCGTATTGCCGTCCAACTGATTGCCGCTCTCGCAATTTTCCTCGTGCCTCGCTATCTCTGAGGCGCGATCGGTCATCGGCCATACTTTGCCATCGTGGCAAAAACCTCTAAGCCGTTCGCACCACGAGAATCGCGAACCGAAGGCTCTCCATGCGCTGTCCCTACTGTCAGTCCGAAGATACGCAGGTGAAGGATTCGCGCCCTGCCGAAGACGGTGCAGCGATCCGCAGGCGGCGCGTCTGCCCGGATTGCGGCGGCCGCTTCACCACTTTCGAGCGCGTCCAATTGCGCGATCTCGTCGTGGTGAAGAAGTCTGGGCGCAAGGTGCCGTTCGACCGCGACAAGTTGCTGCGCTCAGTCGAGATCGCGGTACGCAAGCGCAATGTCGACCCGGAACGTATCGATCGGGCGGTGACCGGCATCGTGCGCCAGCTCGAAAGCTCGGGCGAGACCGAGGTGGCCTCGGGGGAAGTCGGCCGGCTGGTCATGGAGGCGCTTAAGTCGCTCGATGATGTCGCCTATGTGCGCTTTGCCTCCGTCTACCGCAATTTCCGCGAGGCCAAGGATTTCCACGACGTGTTGGGCGAGCTCAAAGGCGACGAGCTCAAAGCCGACGAGCCCAGGGGCGAAGAGCTGAAGAGCGAAGAGGACGCCAGCTGAGCATGGCAGGGTCCGGACGCAGCACGGCTGAACAAGAGGTCCTCGATCGCCGCTATATGGCGGCAGCCCTCAGGCTGTCGCGCAAGAATGCCGGGCGGACCTCGACCAACCCTTCCGTCGGCACGCTGATCGTGCGCGATGACGGCGACGGGCCGATGATCGTCGGCAGCGGCGTCACCGCCGTCGGCGGCCGGCCGCATGCCGAGACCGAGGCTTTGGCAGAGGCCGGCGAACTGGCGCGCGGCGCCACCGCCTATGTAACGCTGGAGCCCTGCGCCCATCACGGCCGCACGCCGCCTTGCGCCAATGCGCTGGTCAGTGCCGGCGTGGCGCGTGTGGTCGGCGCTGCCAGCGATCCTGACCCGCGTGTTTCCGGCAAGGGCTATGCAATCTTGCGTGCCGCCGGCGTCGAAGTGGTGGAAAAAGTGTTGGCGGCCGAGGCTGCGGAGCAGATGGCCGGCTATTTGATTCGATCTCTGAAAAAACGCCCGGAAGTGATCCTGAAACTTGCGCTTTCGAGCGACAACAAGATCGGCGTGAAAGGCGAGGGACAGGTCTCCATCACCGGCGATATCGCCCGACGCGAAGTCTATCTGATGCGCGCCGGAGCCGATGGCATATTGATCGGCATCGGCACGGCACTGGAGGACGATCCGGCGCTGACGGTTCGGCTTCCGGGACTGGAGAGCCGTTCGCCGGCGCGCATCGTACTCGACCGTCAGATCAGGCTACCCGAGACCTCGAAACTGGTCGCCGGCGTCGATCGTGTGCCGCTCTATGTCGCTGCCTGCGCCGAGGCCGATCCGCACCGGCGCGCCGCGCTCGAACGTGCCGGCGTTCGCTTCATCGGTACTGAGACGTATGAAGGCGATATTGCGCTGCCGGAACTGCTCGAGGATCTGGCGGCGCTCGGCATGGCAAGCGTCCTGGTCGAGGGCGGCGCGAGGGTGGCCAAGGCGTTCCTCGACGAACAACTGGTCGATCGTATCGTGCTGTTTCAAGGGCCGGACGCGATCGGCGAGGGCGGCATTGTATCGCCGATCGATGCCAACAGTATCCCGCCGGGATTTCGCAAATTGCGCAACATGCGTTTCGGCGAAGATACATATGCGGAATGGATAAGAGACATCTAGGACCGAACTGATGTTCACGGGGCCAAACTAATGTTCACTGGAATCGTCACCGATGTCGGCACCGTCGCTGCCGTGAAGCCGCTCAGGGAAGGCGTCGGTTTGCGTATCGACACCGCTTACGATCCGCAGACCATTGCCATCGGTGCCTCGATTTCCTGTGGCGGCGTCTGCCTGACGGTGACGGGATTGCCGGAAGACGGCGCCAACGCACGCTGGTTCGAGGTCGAGGCCTGGGAAGAAGCACTCAGGCTGACGACCGCGATGGGCTGGAAATCCGGCACGCGCATCAACCTGGAGCGGGCGCTGAAGATCGGCGACGAGCTTGGCGGCCATATCGTTTCAGGCCATGTAGACGGCATGGCCGAGATCGTGGGGCGCAAGGAGGAAGGCGACGCCGTTCGCTTCACCCTGGATGCACCGCGAGAGCTGGCCAAATTCATCGCGCCCAAGGGCTCCGTCGCACTCGACGGCACTTCGCTGACCGTCAACAAGGTCGAAGGCAGCCGCTTCGACGTGCTGTTGATCCACCACTCACTGACGGTCACCACCTGGGGCGAACGCCAGGTCGGCGATCGCGTCAATCTCGAGATCGACACCATGGCCCGCTATGCGGCGCGACTGGTGGAGGCGGCTAAAGAGGGGCTTTGAGGCGCTCGTCCATAAAGCCCATTCCCTGGTGCGACCGCCGCCGAGTTGGCCTTGAAAGTTCCTTCGGCAATCTTCCGCTTGCGATCAAACCGGCTTCGGCCTAAGTCACCGGCGATCCCCGGAGACATCTATGGCAGGCACATCCCAACACGGCAAAGCGTTCATCCGTCCGAAGAAGAAGGCCCACCTTCTTGTCATCGAGGCGCGCTTTCACGACGACCTTGCCGACGCGTTGCTCGAAGGCGCGACAAAGGCCCTCGAGGAAGCGGGCGCGACATACGATGTCGTCACCGTTCCGGGCTCGCTCGAAATCCCGGCGGTGATTTCCTTCGCGCTCGACGGTGCCTCCGAAGGCGGGACGAACTATGACGGCTTCGTCGCCCTCGGCACGGTGGTCCGCGGCGACACCTATCATTTCGATATCGTCGCCAATGAATCCAGCCGTGCCCTGATGGACCTGTCCGTGCAGGATGCGGTCTGCATCGGCAACGGCATCCTGACCACCGAAAACGACGAACAGGCCTGGACACGCGCCAGGCGTTCGGAAGGCGACAAGGGCGGCTTTGCGGCGCGTGCGGCGCTGACCATGATCGCTCTAAAGGAACAGCTGGGAGCGCCCTCGTGAGCGAACCCGCTTCGCCCGGCCAGCCCACGGTGCGCCACGCCAACAAGCGCGGTGCTGCCCGTCTGGCCGCCGTGCAGGCGCTCTACCAGATGGATGTCGCCGGCAGCGGCGTCTTCGAGATCACCGCCGAGTACGAGGCGTTCAGGCTCGGCAAGGAAGTCGACGGCGCGCTCTATCGCGAGGCCGACGCGCAATGGTTTCGCGCCATTCTTGCCGGCGTTGTCGAGCACCAGAAGACAATCGATCCAGTCATCCGACAGGCGCTGACCGAGGACTGGCCTCTGTCGAGGCTCGATTCCACATTGCGCGCCATATTGCGCGCCGGCGTCTACGAGCTGATGCAGCGCGAGGACGTGCCGGTGGCGGTTATCGTCTCCGAATATGTCGACATCGCCAAGGCATTTTACGAGGAAGACGAGCCGAAACTGGTCAATGCGGTGCTTGATCGCGTGTCGCGCCGGGTGCGTGGCGAGGGCCGCGGCAAGGACGCCTCATGACTGCTATCGTCGCCGTTGGGGCGGGCAAGGAAGCGCGTCGCACCGCCTTCATCCTCGCAGCCTCGCAGGCGATCATCGGCTCGGCCGCACCCATCGCCATTTCCATGGGCGGATTGGCGGGGCAGTACCTGCTCGATGCTGACAAGTCGCTGGCAACCGCGCCGATCACCGGTTTCAATGTCGGCGTGGCGCTCGGTTCCTTGCCGGCCGCGGCGATCATCCGCCGGCTCGGCCAGCGCGACGGCTTCATGACCGGCACAGCGGTCACGGCGCTTGGCGGGCTGGTCGCCACGCTGGCGCTGTTTCATGCCAGCTTCTGGCTATTCGCTTTCGGCTTGGCCGTGATCGGCATCGGAGGCGCCTTCGTCCAGCAGTTCCGCTTTGCCGCCGCCGACAATGCGCCGCCTGAATTCAAGGCGCGCGCCATCTCCTTCGTGCTGGCCGGCGGCATCGTCACCGCCATCCTTGGACCGCAGATCGTCATCTTCACCGGCGACCTGTTCTCGCCGGTGAAGTTTGCCGGCTCGTTTGCGTCCATCCTGGTGCTGGCGGCGGTCGGCGCCGCCAGTCTCTCTTTGTTGCGCATCCCGGCCAAGGCAACCGACAAGGTGGAAATCGCCGACAGCGACGCCCGGCCGCTCTCGGAAATCGTCACCAGGCCGCGCTTCGTCGCAGCGCTGTTTTGCGCCGTCGGCAGCTACGCGCTGATGAGCTTCGTCATGACGGGCGCGCCGCTGGCCATGGTCGGCTGCGGCCTTTCGACCGACGACGCCACGCTCGGCATTTCCTGGCATGTGATGGCGATGTTCGCGCCGAGCTTCTTCACGGGGTCGCTGATCTATCGCTTCGGCGCTGAGCGGATCGTGGCGATCGGCCTGGTGCTGCTGATTGGCTGCGCCACAGTGGCGCTGTCAGGGTTGGCACTGTGGCAGTTCTGGACGGCGCTGATCCTGCTCGGCCTTGGCTGGAACTTCAGCTTCATCGGTGCCACCGCCATGGTGGCCGACAGCTACCAGTCATCCGAAAAAGGCAAGGTCCAGGGGTTTCACGATTTCGTCCTGTTCGGCTCCGTCGCCTTCGCCTCGCTGATGTCGGGGGCGGTCTACAATGCCTGGGGCTGGGAGATGTTGAACTGGATGATTTTCCCGGTCGTCGTGCTGTGCTTCGTGGCACTGGGCGTGTTGAAGATGACGGGCTTGCGCGCGGCCAGCTGACGTCACGCTGTCGGGACGAGGCAACGGCGGAGTCACTCGCATCCGAACAAAATTATTGCGCCCATCCCCTTTCTTATGAAACCGTGTACCCCGACGGGGCATCGAAGCCATGCTCATATGCGGCAGCCGTATTCCGGTTCACAGCAAGGGATTTGTGAGATGTTTTCAATCAAGGTTCTGGCCGGCGCTGTACTGGCGCTCGGAGTTGCGTTGGCCTCGGCGAGTGCCCAGGTGGTGGTGTCGTCGAAGATCGACACCGAAGGCGGCGTGCTCGGCAATATCATCCAACTGGTGCTGAACGCCAACGATATCCAGACCACCGACCGCATCCAACTCGGCGGCACACCTGTGGTGCGCAAGGCGATTACAGCCGGCGAGATAGACATCTATCCGGAATACACCGGCAACGCCGCCTTCTTCTTCGAGAAGGCCGATGATCCGGTGTGGAAAGACGCCGCCAAGGCCTACGAGACTGCCAAGAAGCTCGACTACGACGCCAACAAGATCGTCTGGCTGTCACCGTCACCGGCGAACAATACCTGGGCGATCGCCCTGCGCAAGGAGGTCGCCGATACCAATAAGCTCGTCACCCTTTCCGACTTCGGCAAATATGTCTCGGGCGGCGGCAAGGTGGTGCTGGCGGCCTCCGCCGAGTTCGTCAATTCGGCGGCCGCGCTGCCCGCTTTCCAGAAGACCTATGGCTTCACGCTGAAGCCGGACCAGTTGATCACGCTGTCGGGCGGCGACACGGCGGCGACAATTGCCGCCGCAGCCAACCAGACCAACGGCGCCAACGCCGCCATGGTCTATGGCACCGACGGCGGCATCGCGCCCTCCGGCCTCGTCGTGCTTGAGGACGACAAGGGTGTGCAGCCGGTCTACCAGCCGGCGCCGATCATCCGCGAGGCGGTGCTGAAGGAGCATCCGGAGATCGAGACGCTGCTGAAGCCGGTGTTCGCCAAGCTCGATCTCGTCACGTTGCAGGAGTTGAATGGTCGCGTGCAGGTTGGCGGCGAGCCGGTCAAGGGCGTCGCCGAGGACTTTTTGAAAAAGAACGGCTTCCTGAAGTAAGGCGATTCCGGCGCTCCGCTTTCGAGGTGCGCCGGATCGGCCGATGGGGGAGGGCGTGCGCATCCGGTTCGACAAGCTCGGCGTGGTCATCGCGGCGATATCGGCCTATGCGGCTTTTGCGGCGCCATTCGCCACCTTCCGCGCCAATCGCATCGTACCCGGCGAGGCGCGCTCGATCCTCGAATCTTTGCCTGCGACGGTCGGTCCGCTGTTGATGGCGATTGTCGTCGCAGCGGCGCTCATTGCGCTGCTGAAAACGCCGCTTGCTCTGCGCCTCGCCGCCAGTGTGGTTGCGCTTGCAGCGCTGGCGCTGCTGATCGGCGTCGCCGGCAGTTTCCTGACACCCGCCGGCAACACCTTCGCCCGTATCTCGCCGGCTTCGGGCTTTTGGCTGCTTATCTTCGCCTTCACGCTTCTGCTCGCCGACGTGCTTACGCGGCTGAACCTGTCGCCGCAGGCACGCATCGGCGTGCTTGTTGTCGCCGCCGCGGCGATCGGGCTGCTGCTCGTCTCGGGAAGCTGGAACAGCCTGTCGATCCTCAAGGAATATTTCAATCGCGCTGATAGTTTTTGGGCGGAAGGCTCCAAGCACGTGACGCTGGCGCTGGGTTCGCTGGCGGCTGCGGTGATTATCGGCCTGCCGCTCGGCATCCTCTGCCATCGCGTCGAGAAATTGCGGGCCGGCGTGCTCAACGTGCTGAACATCATCCAGACCATTCCTTCGATCGCGCTGTTCGGCCTCTTGATCGCACCACTCGGCTGGGTCGCTTCGCATGTGCCGGGTGCTGCCGCGCTCGGCATTCGCGGCATCGGCACAGCGCCGGCTTTCGTCGCTTTGTTCCTCTATTCACTGTTGCCGGTAGTGGCCAACACCGTGGTCGGCCTTGCCGGTGTGCCGCGTGCCGCCAACGACGCAGCGCGCGGCATGGGCATGACCGACCGCCAGCGGCTGTTCGGCGTCGAGTTTCCGCTGGCCTTCCCGGTGATCCTCACCGGCATCCGCATCGTGCTGGTGCAGAATATCGGCCTCGCCACGATTGCCGCGTTGATCGGCGGCGGCGGCTTTGGCGTGTTCGTATTCCAAGGGGTCGGCCAGACGGCGATGGACCTGGTGCTGCTCGGTGCTGTTCCGACGGTGGTGCTGGCCTTCGCCGCTGCCATCATCCTCGATGCAGTGATCGAAATGAGCGCAAGCAAGCGCAGGGTTGAGACGGCATGATCGAGATCGAAGGCATCACCAAGCGCTACGGCGAGACGACAGTCGTCGACGACGTGTCGATAGTAATCGAGCCGCGCAGCATCGCCGTCATCGTCGGCACCTCCGGCTCCGGCAAGACGACGCTGCTTCGCATGATAAACCGGCTGGTCGAGCCGACATCGGGCGTGATCAAGCTCGACGGCGTCGACAACCGCTCGGTCCCGGATTATGAGCTGCGCCGCAGCATCGGCTATGCCATCCAGGGCCACGGGCTGTTTCCGCATCGCACGGTGGCGCAGAACATCGCCACTGTGCCGGTATTGCTCGGCTGGGACGCCAACCGCATCAAGGCCCGCGTCGACGAGCTGATGACGCTATACCAGCTCGACCCGCAAGCCTACGGGCCACGCTATCCGCATGAGCTTTCCGGCGGTCAGCAGCAGCGCGTCGGCGTCGCCCGGGCGCTTGCCGCGGAACCCAACGTGCTGTTGATGGATGAGCCGTTCGGCGCGCTCGATCCGATCATCCGCAACAAGGCGCAGGAGGATCTGCTGGCGATCCAGAAACGCTTCGGCACCACCATCATCCTCGTCACCCATGACATGGAAGAGGCCGTTCACATGGGCGACAAGATCGCGGTGATGGATGGCGGCAAAGTAGTGCAATATGCCGCGCCGGCCGAGATACTGGCGAAACCGGCCAGCGCGTTTGTCGAGACCCTGGTTGGCGCCAGTGAAAAACCGTTCCGGCTGTTGTCGCTTGGCCGGGTGCGCAACGCGGTGGAAAAAGGCACGGCCGAAGGCGAGGCGATCCCCGGTGACGCCAGCCAACGCGACGCGCTCGCCGAACTCCTGTGGTCGGGCCGCCCGGCACTTCCGGTGAAAGATACCGACGGCAAGCCACTTGGCCGCGTCACTGTGGACGGGCTGGTTAAGCGAGCGGCGAGGCCGGCATGAAAGCCTGGCTTCCCTTGCTGCTCAGGCTTGCCCTGGTGGTGGTGCTTATTGCCTTCGTCACCAATCCCGGCTGGTTCGAACCGCTGCTGAAGCCGCTGACAGAGAACAACGCGCCGGTAATCTACAATCAGGGCAGCCTTTTGACGTTGACGCTGCTGCATCTGCGGACCGTGCTGATCGCGACCGTTGCCGCGACGGTCGTTGCGGTCGCGCTGGCCATTCTGGTCACCAGGCCAGCCGGCGCCGAATTCCTGCCGCTGTCGCGCAGCCTGGTCAATATCGGCCAGACCTTTCCGCCGGTGGCGGTGCTGGCGCTTGCCGTGCCGGCCGTCGGCTTCGGCGAAAAGCCGACGCTGATTGCGCTGTTTCTCTACGGACTGCTGCCGATCTTCGAGAATGCGCTGACCGGCCTGACGACGCTGCCGGCCAACGTAGTCGAGGCGGCGCGTGGCGCCGGCATGACCGGCTGGCAAAGACTGGTCAAGGTCGAGCTGCCGCTCAGCGCGCCGATCATTCTCGGTGGTATCCGGCTGTCGGTGGTGATCAGCCTCGCCACCGCGACCATCGGCTCGACGGTAGCGGCGAGGACACTGGGCGAGGTGATCATCGCAGGCCTGCTGTCGAACAACCTCGCCTTCATCCTGCAGGGTGGCCTGATCGTCGCCGCCCTTGCCGTGCTGATCTATGACGGGCTGTCGGCGGTCGAGCGCTACACCGCCCGGCGCATGGGACGCGAGCCCGAGTAGCGTCTCGGGGCGAAGTTCGCTCTTTTTTCAGTGGCCGGTCGACCGCGTCGGATGATCGAGCGTCAGTTCCAGCGTTGTGCCCGTCTCGCCGGTGATCCAGCGGCGGCGGATGATGGCGAAATCGTGCTGTGTGTCGGCTCTAACCACAGAGACCAAGTCGCCCACCGCGCAATCACTGTCGAGATCGAGGGCTTCGACAGTCTCGGCAATGTCTTGCTTGCCGGCATAATGTCTCGCGATGGCTGTGAGCACGATGATCACTGGCCCACCCGTTGCGCGATCTTCGGGACTCGGCGATTGATGAGTGCGATGCCCCGATCTTTCAGCAGGAGTTCTTGCCATGACCGCGCGTTTCTCCAAGATCGTCATGTGTTTGTGTCTGGCGGCTTTCGCCTTCCTCGTCGCCTTCGGCAACATCACCGATTACGGCTCAAACTTCGCCTTTGTCCAGCATGTGCTGAGCATGGATACGACCTTTCCCGGCAATGCACTGATGTACCGCTCGATCACCAACCCGTCGCTGTGGACGGCTGGCTACTGGCTGATCATCATTGGCGAGGCGCTGACCTGCCTGCTTTACCTAATCGCCGCCTGGCAACTCTGGCAGGCGCGCAACGCCAGCGGACAGGCTTTCAACGATGCCAAGAAGTTCGCCATCATTGCCGCCACAATGGGCTTCCTCGTTTGGTATTTCGGCTTCATGGTCGTTGGCGGCGAGTGGTTCGCCATGTGGCAGTCTTCGACTTGGAATGGTCAGGAGGCGGCGTTCAAATTCTACATCACCATGCTGCTGGTGCTGGTCTTCGTCGTCCAGCCGGACGGCGACCCGCGTAAAGCCTGACCACTGTTCGCCGATTTCAACCGATCTAACCGGATGGCAGTGTCGACAGGCGCTGCCGTCCAGCCTTTTGGGCGAAACCCGGGATCTTTTGGGCGAAAGCCGGACAGGAACGGAACAATATCTTGACGTTCCGAGCCCTGTTTCGCATAAGCCGCTGCGAAGGGACGGATTCCGGTTGCGGAAAATTCGTCCCCTGTCTCAACGGCCCGGGGAGGGGTTCTTTTGGGCCACCAATCGAGGAAAATTCGGCAATGACCATAATTTCAGCTGTCATCGCCTGCGGTCTGCTTTCAGTCCTTTACGCCATCTGGGCGACACGTTCGGTCCTCGCGGCCGATCAGGGCAATGCACGCATGCAGGAAATTTCCGCGGCCATCCGCGAAGGCGCTCAGGCTTATCTGGCGCGCCAGTACACCACCATCGCCATCGTCGGCGTCGTGGTCCTGCTGCTTGCCTGGTGGCTGCTTTCGATCACCGCCGCCATCGGCTTCCTGATCGGCGCCGTTCTATCGGGTGCCGCTGGCTTCATCGGCATGCACGTCTCGGTGCGCGCTAATGTGCGTACCGCGCAGGCGGCTTCCAACAGCCTCGCTGCCGGCCTCGAGATCGCCTTCAAGTCGGGCGCCATCACTGGCATGCTGGTTGCTGGCCTGGCCCTGCTCGGCGTCTCGATCTACTACCTGATCCTGACCCAGTTCATGGGTCTGCAGCCAAACGATCGCGTCGTCATCGACTCGCTTGTTTCGCTCGGCTTCGGCGCCTCGCTGATCTCGATCTTCGCCCGTCTCGGCGGCGGCATCTTCACAAAAGGCGCCGACGTCGGCGGCGATCTTGTCGGCAAGGTTGAAGCCGGCATTCCCGAGGACGATCCACGCAATCCGGCCACCATTGCCGACAACGTCGGCGACAATGTCGGCGATTGCGCCGGCATGGCCGCCGACCTGTTCGAGACCTATGCGGTGACCGTGGTCGCCACCATGGTCCTCGCCGCCATCTTCTTCGGTGGCACCGACGTTCTCGGCGCGGCCATGCTCTATCCGCTGGCCATCTGCGGCGCCTGCATTCTCACCTCGATCGTCGGCACTTTCTTCGTCAAGCTCGGTTCCAGCGGCTCGATCATGGGCGCGCTCTACAAGGGCCTGATCGTCACCGGCCTGCTGTCAATTGTCGGCCTTGCCGTGGCCACCTCGGCATGCATCGGCTGGGGTGAGATCGGCACCGTCGCCGGCATGACCATCACCGGCACGAACCTGTTCATCTGCGGCCTTGTCGGCCTTGCGGTGACCGGACTCATCGTGGTGATCACCGAATATTATACCGGCACCAACAAGCGTCCGGTGAACTCCATCGCCCAGGCCTCGGTCACCGGTCACGGCACCAATGTCATCCAGGGCCTCGCGGTCTCGCTGGAAGCGACGGCGTTACCGGCGATCGTCATCGTCGGCGGCATCATCTCGACATACCAGCTCGCCGGCCTCTACGGCACGGCGATCGCGGTGACGACGATGCTTGGCCTCGCCGGCATGATCGTCGCGCTCGATGCCTTCGGCCCGGTCACCGACAATGCCGGCGGCATTGCCGAAATGGCCGGCCTACCCAAGGAAGTGCGCCAGTCAACCGACGCGCTCGACGCTGTCGGCAACACCACCAAGGCGGTAACCAAGGGCTACGCCATCGGTTCGGCCGGCCTCGGCGCGCTGGTGCTGTTCGCGGCCTACTCTAACGACCTGAAGTTCTTTGCCGCCAATGGCGACAAATACCCCTACTTCCAGGGTATGGGCGACGTCTCCTTCGACCTCTCCAATCCTTACGTCGTCGCCGGCCTGATCTTCGGTGGCCTGATCCCGTATCTGTTCGGCGGCATCGCCATGACCGCCGTCGGCCGCGCCGCGGGTGCTATCGTCCAGGAGGTGCGCAAGCAGTTCCGGGAGGATCCGGGCATCATGGCAGGCACCTCGAAGCCGAACTATGCGCGCGCCGTCGACCTTCTGACCAAGGCAGCGATCCGGGAGATGATCGTTCCGTCATTGCTGCCGGTGCTGGCGCCGCTGGTGGTCTATTTCGGCGTCCTCCTGATCTCCGGTTCGAAGGCATCCGCCTTTGCCGCGCTTGGCGCCTCGCTGCTCGGCGTCATCGTCAACGGCCTGTTCGTCGCCATCTCGATGACCTCCGGCGGCGGCGCCTGGGACAACGCCAAGAAGTCGTTCGAAGATGGTTTCGTCGACAAGGACGGCCTCAAGCACATCAAGGGCTCCGAAGCGCACAAGGCTTCGGTGACCGGCGACACGGTCGGCGATCCCTACAAGGATACTGCCGGCCCAGCGGTCAACCCGGCGATCAAGATCACCAACATCGTCGCGCTGCTGTTGCTGGCCGTTCTCGCGCACGGCTAAGCTCGGTCGCTATGGCCTTAAAACAAAACCCGCGGGATCGCTCCCGCGGGTTCTTCATTGCCTGAGATATGCCGCTTACAGGGAAGCGAAAGGAACGGAAGGAAGCCGACACCCTCGGGTGGATCAGCTGCCGCCGAGCGTGCTGCCGCCGCTGGCGCCGGGAATACCAGGCGCCAGCTTGCTGGCGCCACTGATGATCTGGCTGAGGAAGTTCTGGTCCTTGCCGCCGGTCGGCGTGGTGCGCGAGATGAAGTCGAACACCTTGCCGTCTTTCAAGCCGTAATTGGCGATCTGGGTGACGCGCCCGTCATCGCCAAAATAGACCGCCAGCACATGCTGGTCGACCAGCCGCGGCTTGTCGAAGGCGACATAGCGCTTGCGCGTCTGCGAAATGTAATAAAAGGCCTCGTTATCGAAGGTCGCCTTCGTCGAGGGAGTGCCGAGCGCCAGCAGCACCTGTTCGCGGCTTGAGCCGACCGGCACCAGGTCGATCGCCTGCTGGTCTATGACGTAGCCTTGCGTCAGCGTCTCGCTCGGATTGAGATCGCCGATCATCTTGGACGAATTGCAGGCGGAAAGTGCCGCAGCGATCACCAGCAGCGAAACCGCACCGCCGGGCTTGGGCAGGAAAGTCGACTTGAATTTCAGCGCGCGCAACTACAACTCCATAAGCTGGCCGCAACTTGCGCTGGGCCGCAAAACCGGTAAACCAGCTTGCTTGCCGATGCAACAAGGCCACTTCAACAAACGGTCCCGGGAGACCACCCTCAAATGTTCCAGCGCCTCTTTGGCCGCGAACGATATGCCAACCGCGCCATCACCGAGGCGCTTTACGCACAAATCGTGGCGGCGGCGCGGCAAACGGTGTTTTATTCCGCCTGGAACGTACCGGACACGCCGCTCGGCCGCTTCGAGATGCTGTCGTTGCACATGTTCCTGTTTCAGCACCGGTTGCGCGGCGAGGGCGGTGCTGCGGCAGAGGTTGCGCAGGTGCTGATCGACGAGTTCTTCATGGATGTCGAACATTCGTTGCGTGAATTGGGCATTGGCGACGTCGGCGTGCCGAAGCGAATGCGGAAACTGGCGAAAATGTTCTATGGCCGTACCGCCGCCTATGATGATGCGCTGCAAAGAAATGACCATGATGCACTCGCCGTCGCCCTTGCCCGCAATGTCAGGCCGGATGCCGGCGCCTGGCCGCAAGCGTCGCAACTGGCACTCTATGCCGCCGATGCATCAAGGCAACTCGCGGAACAGCCGACCGAATCGATCGTTTCCGGAACGGTGTCATTTCCCGTGGCCAACGCTTGAGCGACGGCAGGCCTATGAAGGTGGCGAAGTGGAGGCGAAGATGAAACACCCTGATACCCACAGCCCAGTGTCATTCCTGGCAAATGTCGCCCGGCTGCCGCAAAAGGGGCTGCCGGTGGTGATCGATGCCGACGCTGGGCAGCGCGCCCTGCTGGCCGTCGAGCACGAGCTGCTTTCGGTCGAGAATTATCGCGCCGAACTCCTGGTCGAGCCCTGGAAACGCAACGGGGTGAAAGTCAGCGGCCATGTCGAGGCCGATATAACGCAGGCCTGCATCGTCACCCTCGACCCGGTCGAGGCGCATATCGACGAGCCGGTCGAAGCGCTGTTCCTGCCGGAGCAATCCAAGCTCGGGCGGCAAGGTTTCGACGGCGGCGGTGAGATCCTGCTCGACGCCGAAGGCCCCGACAGCCCGGAAACCTTTTCCGGCGATGCGATCGACGTCGGGGCGCTTGCCGAGCAGTTCTTTGGCTTGGCGATCGATCCATATCCGCGCAAGCCGGGTGTATCGCTGGAGGCCGCCGGCGATGCCGAGCCTGTGGAGAATGAATTCCAGCAAAAGCTCAGATCACTGTTGGGAAAATCCTGATGGCTGACCCAATTTGAGAAAAGTTGGTTGTGCGGCAGCCCAAAACCGTTATTTTCGCCGAACCTTCGCGAGCCCCGCACCTTGGCAAGCCCGCTGGCCAATCAACCGTGAGATGAACACCGCGTGATCAGGATTTCCATCGATGCCATGGGCGGCGATCACGGGCCAAGCGTGGTCATCCCGGCGCTCATGACTGTCGCCACCCGCCGTCCGGATATACGCTTCGTCATTTATGGGCGCGAAGAAGTGGTACGGCCCGAACTCGCCAAATTCCCCAAGCTGGCGGAAGTGAGTGAGTTCGTGCACTGCGAGATCGCAGTGCGGATGGACGACAAGCCGAGCCAGGCGCTGCGCCATGGCCGCTGGAAGTCATCGATGTGGAAGACCGTCGAGGCGGTCAAGGCAGGCACTGCCGACGCCTGCATCTCGGCCGGCAATACGGGCGCGCTGATGGCAATGTCCAGATTCTGCCTTCGCACCATGGCGACCATCGATCGCCCGGCAATCGCGGCGCTCTGGCCGACATTGCGCGGCGAGAGCGTGGTGCTGGACGTCGGCGCCACCATTGGCGCGGATGCGCATCAACTGGTTGACTTTGCCATTCTGGGCACCGGCATGGCGCGCTCGGTTTTCGGCATCGAACGGCCGAGCGTCGGGCTGCTCAATGTCGGCGTCGAGGAGATCAAGGGTCAGGAAGAGGTCAAGGAGGCGGGTCGTATGTTGCGCGAGGCCAACATGGCCTCGATGAACTACCATGGCTTTGTCGAGGGTGACGACATCGGCAAGGGCAGTGTCGACGTCGTCGTTACCGAGGGATTTGCCGGCAACATCGCGCTGAAGACGGCGGAAGGCACCGTTAGGCAGATCGCCGGCTATCTGCGCGCGGCGATGAACCGGACGCTGATGGCCAGGATCGGCTATATCTTCGCCAAGACCGCCTTCGATCGCCTGCGCGAGAAGATGGATGTCGGCCGCTCCAATGGCGGCGTCTTCCTCGGATTGAACGGCATCGTGGTGAAGAGCCATGGCGGGGCTGATTCGGATGGCTTCGCGGCGGCGATCGAGCTTGGCTACGACATGGTGCGCAACAATCTGCTTGACCGCATCGAAGCCGATCTCGACCTGTTCCATGCCCGCAATCCGAATGCCCAGACAATCCGGAAATCCGACGTCGTCATCGACGCAAAGGAATAGGAAAGAGCATTGATCAGATCCGTCGTGCGCGGCACGGGCGCCGCGCTGCCCCGCCGCATTATGAAGAATGCCGATTTCGAAGGCATGGTCGAGACGTCGGACGAGTGGATCGTCCAGCGCACCGGCATTCGCCAGCGCCACATTGCGGCCGACGACGAGACGACGGCCTCGCTGGGCGAGGCGGCAGCGCGCGCGGCCCTCGACAGTGCCGGCCTGACGGCTGACGACATCGACCTGATCGTGCTGGCGACCTCGACGCCCAACAACACCTTTCCCGCGACCGCGGTCGAGATCCAGAACCGGCTCGGCATGCACCACGGTTTTGCCTTCGACCTGCAGGCGGTCTGCTCCGGCTTCGTCTATGCAGTGACGACCGCGGACCTCTATATCCGCGGCGGCTTGGCCAGACGGGTACTGGTGATCGGCTCGGAAACATTTTCGCGTATTCTCGACTGGAACGACCGCTCGACCTGCGTTTTGTTCGGCGACGGCGCCGGCGCGATGGTGCTGGAAGCAGGCACGGGGGCAGGCGGCATCGCCGACCGAGGCGTTCTGGCGGCCAGCCTGCGCTCCGACGGCATCCACAAGGACAAGCTTTTTGTCGACGGTGGGCCGTCGACCACCGGAACGGTCGGGCACCTCAGGATGGAAGGCCGCGAAGTGTTCAAGCATGCGGTCGGCATGATCACCGACGTCATCGAGGCGACGTTCGCACAGGCCGGCATCGGCGCCGCCGATCTCGACTGGTTCGTGCCGCATCAAGCCAATAAACGAATTATTGACGCTTCGGCCAAAAAGCTCGGGATAGAGGAGCGGAAGGTGGTGGTGACCGTCGATTTGCACGGTAATACCTCGGCGGCTTCCGTGCCGCTGGCACTGTCCGCAGCCGTCGCCGACGGTCGCATCAGAAAGGGTGACCTGGTACTGCTCGAGGCGATGGGCGGCGGCTTCACCTGGGGTGCCGTCCTGCTCCGCTGGTAAGTGCCGAACTATCGGGTTCGGGTCCTTGACCTTGACGGATCAATTACTTAGGTTCTGCCGTTGCTTGTATCGATTTATGTTTTTGAGCTGATGGGACGGTTCGTATGGGGGGAAAGACACTTACGCGCGCCGACCTCGCCGAAGCCGTTTACCGCAAGGTTGGGCTGTCACGTACTGAATCGGCCGAGCTTGTCGAGGCGGTGCTGAATGAGATCTGCGAGGCGATCGTTCGCGGCGAGACGGTGAAGCTGTCGTCCTTCGCGACTTTCCACGTCCGCTCCAAGAACGAGCGCATCGGGCGCAATCCCAAGACCGGTGAGGAAGTGCCGATCCTGCCGCGCCGGGTGATGACCTTCAAGTCGTCGAACGTACTGAAGAACCGTATCCTGCGCTCCCATCAAAACAGCAAAGCCAAGGGCAGCAAGTAGCCGCCCAATCCCCCTTTGCCAAGAATCATGCTCCAGGCTTCGGTTGAAAAATGAACCCTGCTTTTGCGCCGGGCTTGAATATTGTTTCATAAACCGCTGAAATAAGATGCGATTCGGTAGGCCGGATCGGTATTTGGGTGTGATCCGTTCCGCCGGGACGGAAAGCTGCTCTCTTTGTTAAGCGTGATGTCGCCCGAACCCGGTTCCCGCCTTTCGCGATCATGCTCTAGCGTGAGGATTCGTCCATGGACAAGAGCCCTGATGCTTTCCGCACCATCAGCGAGGTCGCGGAGGATCTGGATTTGCCGCAGCACGTGCTGCGCTTCTGGGAGACGCGTTTCAACCAGATCAAGCCGATGAAGCGCGGCGGCGGTCGCCGCTACTACCGTCCGCAGGACGTCGAACTGATCAAGGGTATTCGTCATATGCTCTACGACCAGGGCTATACGATCAAGGGCGTGCAGAAGCTGTTGCGCGAGAACGGCAACCAGTTTCTGATCGCCGTCGGCAGTGGCGACATGGCGGCGGTCGAGGCGATCTCGCAGCGTCGACAGGCCGACACGGTACCGCTGACGCAAGCGGCGCAGCCGCGCGGCCCGGACGACGAAATGCTGGTTGGCCAGCCGAGGGTGAAACCCAGCCGTCGTTTTTTCGGTATAGGCAAGACCGACGAGGAAGGTCCGGTTCCGCCGGACACGTCAAAACTTTCCCGTGACAATCGCGCGTTGCTGCAGGAGGCGCTGTTCGACCTCCTGGAATGCAAGCGCCTGCTCGATCAGGTTCGCTAGAGCCCGCCGGGTTGACCGGAACGGTCTTCAGGGTCATACGTTAGGCTTCCTTCTGCAGATGAAGGAAGCACGTCATGGCATCGCTTTCGAGCATCTCCGACACCGATCTCAACAAGCAGGTCGCGGCCTTGGCCAGGGAACTGGCCACCTTGAAGAAAGCCGTGTTGAAGCAGGGCGGCGCCTTTTACGAAGACGGGCGCGATACCGCGTCGGATTACTATTCGGATATCACTGAGCGGCTCGGCAACGCCTTGCCGGCAATCAAAAGGCAAGGCCGGGCGATCGAGAAGACCGCCCGAGATCACCCGGCGACGGCGGCCGCTGTCGGGCTGGTTCTGGTCGGGCTCGTCGCCAGTCTGTTCCTCGGCGGCCGACAGCAAAACGCGCCGCGAGCGCGTTCAAGGTCGGCACGTTAAGAAAAGCAAATGGCGGTGGTCAGCGGACCGCCGCCATTTTTCGCCGACACGGCAAACCCGGCAAGCGCGCCGCCCTTGATCCAGGACCAGAACGCCTGACTGCGGGTTGTTCGCCCGAGGGTGTTTTCAGTACTTCTTCGCGACAACCTTCTTGTGATGGTGGCGGTAGTGGTGGACGCGGTGATGGTAGTGATGGCGGTGATGCTTCTTGACGGTGGTGTGCATCGTCGTCGCATTCGCGCTGCTTGCGCCGATGATCGGCATCGAGAGGGCAAGTGCGATTGCAAGTCCAAGGGCGGAGAGAAGAGGCTTCTTCATGACATCGTTTCCTTTTTGCGCAGGCGGAATTTGAGCGTCACTGATTCAGGTCGGTGACTCGAGCGCTGCGGTTGGGACTATCGCCTTGGAGTTTTTCGGCAGTTTCTCCGGCCTGTAGAATTTTGTTTCCGAACTGTGTCTGCTGAGGATCCGGCCAGATGTCAGCTCGCCGGCATCCGCCATCCATTCCGGCGTCGGTTCACGATGCCGTGACGCTATCTTTGATGCTTGGCAAATCACCGGCGAGCGGGCATTCTCCCGATCGTCTCAGGCAACAACATGATTTGATCTAACTCTTTCATCCCACGGAGTTGCCAATGCCCCAAATAGCAAAACGCGAACCTTATTCCGAACTGGCGGCGAGCGCGGTTACGCCTGAACGCAGTGCCGTCCGAACCGCCCGGGAAGCCCGTGGATACAGCATCGAAGAGCTGTCCCTGGCGTGCGGGCTGGCAGCCTATGAGATTGCCGACGTTGAAAGCGGCAAGGATGCCGATCCCTCGAAACGTCGGCGTATTGCCTCCGCGCTTCAACTTCCGGAAAGCGCTCTGTTTGACGAAGCCGTGTTGCCTGCCAAAAGGCGATCCGTGTCGTAGCGACGTGTCATGCTTTTATTCCACGAGCTCGCCATGGGTCGCCCTGGCGGGCTTCGTTTTTTCGGCCACGTAGTGGACTTGCCGGCCGCCACGGCGACGCCAGACGGAAATTGCTGGAGATGAGCCTCGAATCCGTTCGCGCCTTCTTCGCCGCACACGCGGCCGACATTGACGTCATCGTCACGGAGGCAAGCTCGGCGACGGTGGCTCTGGCCGCCGAAGCGCATGGCGTAGCGCCGGCGCAGATTGCCAAGACGATCTGCTTGCGCGCCGGCGACCAGACGATGCTGATCGTGGCCAGCGGGATCTCCAGGCTGGACAATCGCAAATTCAAGGACCGGTTTGGTGGCAAGGCGCGAATGCTGGACGCCGACCAGGTGCTCGCCGCGACCAACCATCCCGTCGGTGGGGTGTGCCCGTTCGGCCTACCGGCGCCGCTCCCGGTCTACTGCGACATCTCGCTGCGCGCCTTTGACGAGGTCGTCCCGGCGGCAGGCGACGAATGCCGCCGTGCGGCTCAGCCCGCAACGCCTGGCCGAACTCGTCGACGCCGAGTGGGTGGATGTGTGCCAGTAGCGATTTATCCGGGTCGTGGAATCCGCTGAGCGTTACCGCTACTCGGTCTTCTGTGGCTCTTCTTTCTTGATCGTCTGAGCGTCCGTGACAGTCGACATATCGGCCTTCTCGACGCTTGCTGTCTTCGTCTGCGTGTCGACCGATGCCTGAACCTTGGAATGCGCGGGGCAATCCGCAGAGGCAGCTGATATGGACATGGTCAGTGCCGCGGCTATTGCGAGGAATGTCTTCATGATCATTCTCCTCTTTCGCTCGATGGGTAAAGTTAGCCCGTCTGGCACCGACCGCAAAATCACATTTGTTCACACGCGCTCCTGCGCACACGGAAGCCGACGCTGGGCCAGTGATTCAAATGGCTGCGCGGATAGCCGCTTGCCGTATCAAGGCCCACTGGCTCCGGCCGGAGGATTTTTGGCGTTAAAGATCTCGCCGCTCAGAGCCAGTCTCAAATCTTCGGCGCTGAGCTGACCACTTTCAAATAAATCCATCACTCTGCGGCCGAGCACTTCTCTGCCTGGATCTCCATCAGCGAGGCCTAGTTCACGGCATCGGGCATCAAGTGCCTTGGTCAACATGGTCAGCTCGGCAGGACAGGCAACTCCTTGAAGCGACATTGCATCTCTCCCGAAAAGGGCGAAAGCGCGTGGCATCTTCGTAGCGTCCGCTCGCCCTTACAACTGCGGACGACGGCAATTCAACTAGAGCCAACCTTTTTCGAACTCAACATTCAAACGTACCAAAACGCCGCGCGCTCCAATGCGAGGATCCTGCTACAATACGGTATGGCCGTCCGAATAGCGGTTGTCCTCGCGCTTCTTTTCGCCTTCGCCTACGGTTTCGCAAAACTCGCGGAACATTATCGCAGCGTTGGCGACAGGCCCTCTCCGTGTGAAGAATTGCCCTATCCTGATTGTCCTGACCAAAAAGCTCCTCCCCGGGAAGAAACTGAGCCTTGAGCGCGCGCCTGTTCAGGCCAGGCCAGCCGTCGGGATTGAATTAGTTCTTTCCAACCGATGGTTGGTGGACGCATTGCAGCTGATGCGCCTAGGGTTCAGTACGATCCGCGCGCACCGGGCATGCCCAACCCCCGAGTCACCCCTGCCTGATGCAAGGCGCCTGATCGAGTCCCGCCGTTCTGGCATGTGCGGCGGGACCTTTTCTCACGATAAAGGTTGGCGTACGCAGCAAAGCTTACCTAGCCATTACCGCGCGGTTTCTCGGTGGGCTTCTGGCTAGACGCCAGCCTCCGTGCCTCGCGCACGAGTGATGCGTGATCGATTCCTCGATGAGATCACGCGCCTGCGTATGTTGCGCTGGCTGCAGTGCGGCTATTGTCTGTACAGCCAGTTTGGGGGAAAACTGGCTAAGCCTTTGGATTTTAATGGTCGGAGTGGCCGGATTCGAACCGACGACCCCTTGACCCCCAGTCAAGTGCGCTACCGGGCTGCGCTACACTCCGGACCGGTCGCGATGTATCGTGATAGACCGGGTCCGGTCAACCGAATTCGGTTGCTGTCCTGCCTGAGGCAACCGCGACGGGGATTGCCGGTCGCTGCGTCGCCCGCAACTGCCACTGGTGGCGGTATTCGAGCGCGATGGCACCCCAGATCAAGCCGAGCAGCAGGTAGACATGGCGCCAGTGGTCGATGTCGATGAAGGTGCCGAGCCCGATATTGCCGATGAAGGCGACGTAGGCGCATAGAAGATAAGGCTGCCACGGCCGGTCGCGCAGCAGAATGCGGAAGCCGGCGGCGATCGTCCAGCACGTCAGCGTCAGGAACGACACGAAGCCGAGCCAGCCGTAATCCATCAGCATCTTCAGCCAGATGTCGTGCGTGTCCTCGCCGAAGATCTTGCCGAAGACGAGCGGGCCGATGCCGAACGGATGCTCCAGTGCCATCTGAAAGCCGATCGTATAGCGGGCGAAGCGGCCGAGCCGGGCGGTGTCGTAGCTTTGTTCGAGCTGTGCGCGGTTCGAGAACATTTCGGCGACTCCTGGCAGTTGCAGGATGACGATCATTGCGATGACCAGCAGTCCGACGGCGGCGATGGTCATGACGACGACGCGCAGCCTGAACTTGCCGCTGGCGCTCTGCAGGAACAAGGCACCGGTCAAAAGGATCGCCGAAACGGCGAACATGCCCCAGGCGCCGCGCGAAAAGGAAAAGAAGATGCCGGCGGTGATGATCAGCAACGGCACCGCCAATAGCGGCATGCGTGCGACCGAGCCGGTAAGCAGCAGGTAGAGCAGGTAGATGCCGGGCAGCACCAGGAACGGACCGAACACGTTCGGGTCCTGGAAGGCGCCGGCGGCACGGTCGTATTTGGTGAAGATCTCGGCTCCTGGAAAGGCATGGAAATAGCCGG
Source organism: Mesorhizobium sp. M1273 (assembly GCF_040318195.1). Taxonomy (NCBI): domain Bacteria; kingdom Pseudomonadati; phylum Pseudomonadota; class Alphaproteobacteria; order Hyphomicrobiales; family Phyllobacteriaceae; genus Mesorhizobium; species Mesorhizobium sp. M1273. Next base: position 78,806 of record NZ_JAMYLV010000016.1, read on the forward strand.
CTATGCCGACCAGCGAAGTCAGCACCGCCGACACCACATAGGCGACGAAGATCACCCGGTAGAGACTGGGCCGGACCGCCGTTACCGAAGCGAAAAAAACCGCGGTTAAGGCCAGGAACAGCGAGACGGCGAGATAGAGCGGCGTGCCGGCGAGGTCCGACATCTGCGTCATCGAGATCATGCCGCCGATGTTCATGATCACCAGCAGCACCAGCAGCGGCACCGCCGCGCGTTGTATGCGCAGGCCGAACAAGGGCCACACCACGATCAGCCCGACCATATAGAGGTCGTATGGCGCCGGTTCATCGATGACGAAGCCCGACAGGAAAACACCGAGGAAAACCGCCCCCGAAGCAACCAATGCAATCAGCTTGGCGTTGACCGCCGTCGCGGGCAATTCATAGGCCGTCGCGCTCAATACGCGTTTTCCGTATTGAGCAGTCGGATCGGCGTCAGGAACAGGATTTTGAGGTCGAACAAGAGCGACCAGTTCTCGATATAATAGAGGTCGTATTCCGTCCGCATGCGAATCTTCTCGTTGGTGTCCATCTCGCCGCGCCAGCCATTGATCTGCGCCCAGCCGGTCACACCGGGTTTGACCTTGTGGCGAGCGAAATAGCCGTCGACCACTTCATTGTAGAGGAGGTTGTGCGACTGCGCGGCAATGGCGTGCGGGCGCGGCCCGACCAGCGACAGCGAACCGAACAGCGAATTGAAGAACTGCGGCAGTTCGTCGACCGAGGTCTTGCGGATGAAGCGGCCGACGCGGGTGACGCGCGGATCGTTCTTGGTCACGGTCTGTTTGGCCGTCGGGTCCGCCTTGTCGGTATACATCGAACGGAACTTGTAGACGTCGATGATCTCGTTGTTGAAGCCGTGCCGCTTCTGATGGAACAGCACCGGCCCCTTGCTGTCGAGTTTGATCGCGATTGCGGTCGCCAGCATCACCGGCGAGAACACGATGATGCCGATGATCGAAAAGACAATGTCGAAGGCGCGCTTGGCGACCGAATCCCAGTCGTTGATCGGCTTGTCGAAGATATCGAGCATCGGCACCGAGCCGATGTAGGAATAGGCGCGCGGCCTGAACTGCAGCGCGTTCGAATGCGCCGATAGCCGGATGTCGACCGGCAGCACCCACAGCTTCTTCAATAACTGCAGCACGCGCGATTCGGCGGTCAGCGGCAGCGATACGATCAGCATGTCGATGCGCGCGATGCGGGCAAATTCGATGAGTTCGGAAATTGTACCGAGCTTGGGATAGCCGGCGACAACCGGCGGTGACCGCTTGTCGCCACGGTCGTCGAAGATGCCGCAGATGCGGATGTCGTTGTAGGGCTGCCTTTCGACCGAGCGGATCAATACCTCCGCCGCCTTGCCGCCGCCCACGATGACGGCGCGGCGCTCCATCCGCCCGTCGCGCGCCCAGCGCCGGATCAGCTTCGACATCACCAGGCGGAGACCCAGGATCAGCACGAAACCGACGACGAACCACGTGCCGAAGAGCAGGCGCGAATAGTCTTCCGACATTTTCATGGTGAAGGCGGTGAGCGCCATCAAGGCGAATGTTCCGGCCCAGACCAGCAGGAGACGGCCGAAATTGGCGATCGGCCGCATCAGCGCGACGATCTGGTAGCGGTCGGTGACGTCGAACAGAACGACCGCGAGGAACGAAGTGGCGGCGATCGTCAGTGAGTATTGCCAGGCAAGATAGTTGAAAAAGCCGACATAATAGAAATAGACGGCAAGACCTGACACCAACAGCAGCGCGAATTCCACCATGCGCAGGACGCCGCTCACCATGATCGGCGACATCGTATCGCGCCGGTATTGCGAGGCGACCTGGCGGGCAACATCGTTCATGCCGCCGGCCGTATTGTTCTCGGCAGGGGCGTCGAATTTGCGCACCGCGTCTAGCGAAAAACGGCGCGCTGGGTCGATTTCGTTCATGGGGCGTCCGCAGGTTTCCCTCAGGTGAATAGCAAAAGAGAGCTAAGAAACCCTTGAAACAACGGATGGCTTTGGAGACGCTTTCACCAGGAGCAGCCCGGTGGAAACCCGTTGTTCTATTTTTTGAGCGCGGCGAAATAGGCCTTTTCGATTTCGGCGGCCATTACATCGGCGCCGAAGCGTGCCTTGAGGTCGGCGAGGCCGGGCATCAGGCCTTTGTAGGTGTCGAGATCGGCCAATGCGGCGCTTATCTTGTCGCCAAGTTCGCGCGGGTCGGGCCGGATCAGGACAGGCGAGCCGGTGTCGAAGATTTCCGGTATGCCGCCGACCGCCGTCGCGATGATCGGCTTGCCGGCGGCGAGCGCTTCCAGAACTATATAGGGCATGGCTTCCGCGCGCGAGGGAACGACGACCAGTTCGGCCAGCCTGAAGGCGAGCCTGGCCGGCATCGGCGCCAGGAAGCTGACCTCGAGGCCGAGCTGATCTACCTGGGCGCGATAGCGCGGCAGGTCGTCGCCGTCGCCGACCATCAGCGCTTTCAATGGGCGGCCGAGCCGTGTCGCGGCTCGCCCCAGCGCATCGATGAAGATGTCCGGGCCTTTGAGGTCGCGCATCATGCCGATATAGAGGAGGTCAACCGCATTGTGCTCGGTCCGCACCGGCTCGAACTCGGCGGCGCGCAGGCCGTTGTGGACGAGAGCGTTCGGAATGGGCGGCTCGCCGACCTTCCTGCGATAAGTCCGCCGCTCATAATCGGAAACAAACAGCAGGCAATCGGTGAAGCGAGCCATGAAGCGCTCGAGCGCGAAGAACAGCTTCCCCATGGCGGTGGTCTCGTCATAGTGAAGCGAGCCGCCATGCGGCGAATAAAGGCGGGCTACGCGAGACCTGGATACCCGCAACAATGAGCCAAACAGACGGGCATAGGCGCCACCTTTGGCGCCATGCCCGTGCAGCACGTCCGGCCGCAATTCTTTTATGATCCTGTAGGTGCGCCGGGCCGAGGCGAGATCGCCTGGCCCGACATGACGCTGCATCGGGGTGCGGTGAATGCCGAGCGCCAGGCTGCCTTTCATCTGTTCGAACAGCCGTTCCTCGAAATCGCCGCCCGTCGTCGAATCGCAGACGATGCCGACGGCATGGCCGGCGGCGACCTGAGCCTCGGTCAGGTCGCGCACATGCCGGAAGATGCCTCCGACCGGTGAGCGAAAGCAGTGGACGATCCTGAGTGTGTCCGCCACTTTGTCAGCACATCAAAACAGGCGTTCGCGAACATAGACTGTATCGCCGGGCAGCAGCGGGTCGGAGGTCACCACGCGTCCGGTTATCACCTTGCCGTTGATGTCGCGGGTAATGTCGACGCTTTCCTGGTTGGCGCGTGGCGTGAACCCGCCGGCGATGGCGACGGCTTTCTGCACGGTCAGGCCTGGAACGTAGGAATACTGCCCCGCCGCACTCACTTCACCCATGACGAAGATCGGCCGGTAGCGATCGATTTCTACCGAAACATCGGGATCCCGCAAATAACCCTGTCGCAGTTTCTCGGCGATCTCGCTTTCAAGCTGTTGGGCGGTGTGGCCGCGCGCCGGCACGTTGCCGACGAGCGGCAGCGAGAGATAGCCGGACTGATCGACGCTGTAGGTATTGGTCAGTCCTTCCTGCTCGAACACGGTTACGCGGACGCGGTCGCCGGCGCCGAGGCGATAGGGCTGGTCGAGAACTTCATGGAATGCGGCCGGCGTCGGCCGGTAGCTGGAGCAGCCCGAAAGCATCGATACGGCAAGCAGCGCGCGGAAAAGGGGAGCAGTGCTTTTCATGAGCGGACACGTACCTTTGAATAGCCGGCGACTCTGCGGCAAACCTTAACGATCGAGCTCGGTTATCATCCTGTTAGGGTTAATGGCCGGTAAAGGCGCGCGGCCGATGCGGGCCGGATCGACGAATGCAGATGGTTTTCAGCCTCTTGTTTGCGGCTTGTTAATAGGGCCTGACAGGTTCTTACCGCGATATTAACGGCTGAGTTACCATAGTTGTTTACGGTGCATGCTGACTCAGTACCGGAGCAGGGATGCATGTCCGTTCAATCCGCGGCCGCAGATGTCGACGTCGATCTCAGGCAGCTTTTCGCCAGCCTGGCGCGAAACTGGCTGCGCATCCTTGTCGTCGCACTGGTTGTAACCGGCCTGGCCTTTGCGCTCGCCTGGCTTGCAACGCCCGAATACAAGGCGGCAGCCAAGCTGGAGATCGGGCCTCGAGAATCGGAGTTCACGCGGCCAGCCGGGGCCAACGGCAACGAGCGGTCGATTCCCGACGAAGAGGCTGTGGCCACCGAGGTCCAGATCATCTCGTCCCCCGACATCCTCAAGCAAGTGGCGGCGAAGCTCAACCTGGCGAAATTGCCCGAATTCGACGAGGCGCTGAAGATGTCGGCGCTGAGCCGCGCCCTTGTCCTTGTTGGCTTGAAAAGCGATCCGTTCGAGATTCCGCTGGAAGAGCGCGTGCTGGACGCAATGCATGAGAAGCTCAACGTCTATGGCGTTGAAAAAACCCGCGCGATCGCAATCGAGTTCTCGTCAGAGGATCCAAAGCTTGCCGCCGCGATCCCGAACGCCATTGCAAACGCCTATATCGCCTCCAAGGGCAATGCCAAGCTCGAATCGAATTCCGCCGCCACCGACTTTCTGGCGCCGGAAATCGCGGATCTGCAGAACCGGGTGAAGGAGGCGGAAGCCAAGGTTGCCGCATTCCGTGCGCAGTCCGATCTTTTGATGGGCGGCAACAATTCGGTGCTTGCCACCCAGCAGCTGTCCGAATTGTCGAGCGAACTGTCACGCGTGCGCGCCAATCGCGCTTCGGCGGAAGCGACCGCTGACAGCGTGCGCAGGGCGTTGCGCAATGGCGGCTCGCTGGATGCCGTTCCGGAGGTGTTGTCTTCCGAACTGATCCAGCGCCTGCGCGAGCGGCAAGTCGAACTCAAGAACAACATCGCCGACCTTTCCACCACCTTGCTCGACAACCATCCGCGCATCCGCGCGCTGAAGTCGCAGCTCGCGGATCTCGACCGCCAGATCCGCAACGAAGCGGAAAAGATCATGAAAGGTCTGATGGCGCAGGCCGAGACCGCGAAGGCGCGAGAGGCTCAACTCGTGGCAGACGTCAACACGCTGAAGGCGGCGTCCGCCCGCGCCGGCGAAGAGCAGGTGGAACTCGATGCGCTGCAGCGTGATGCCGCGACCAAGCGTCAGCAGCTCGATCTCTATTCATCCAGCTATCTCCAGGCGGCCGCACGCAAGGATCGCAACTATCTGCCCGTCGACGCTCGCGTATTTTCGGAGGCCCAGGTGCCGGCCGAACCTTATTTCCCCAAGATTGGTCCGATTGTCAGTGCGGCCTTTGTCGGCTCGTTGCTCATCATGGCGATCGTCACGCTGCTGCAGGAACTGTTTTCCGGCCGCGCCATGCGTCCGGCCGCCGGTGCCCATTTCGAGCGCATCGAGCAGGTTGCGATGCCGGCTGTCCAGGCCGAACGCGTGATGGCCGAGCCCGACCCGTCGGTTGGCCGGTCCGAACCGGCAGTCGTTGAGATCGATGAGGCCGACGACGACAATATCATTGAAAGCAAAGTGGAGCCGGAACCCGTCGCGGTGGCGGAAGCGGCTGCCGAGAAAATCGAACCGGAGTACTCTGAAATGGCAGCTGGAGACATTGAACCGGCACGTTCTATCCTCGGCGAGGTCGACATCGACAAGGCCGCGGAAAAACTGATCGCCACCGGTGCCGCCCGCGCCATATTCGTCTCGCCGGAAGGCGACGAGGCGGCTGCCTCGGCAGTGCTGGTGGCGCGCGCAGTCTCCGACGCCGGGCTTCGCGTGCTGCTGCTTGATCTCACCGCTTCGGGTGCCGCCTCGCGGCCGATGCTGGACAGCGGGCTGTTTCCGGGCATCACCGATCTGCTCGCCTCACAAGCGCAGTTCAGCGATGTGATCCACCCCGATCTCTATTCGGACTGCCACGTGATTCCCGTCGGCACAGCCGATCCGGTCCGCGCCATGCGCGCCGCCGACCGGCTGCCGATAATCATGCAGTCGCTGACCACCGCCTATGATTTGGTCGTGGTCGAATGCGGACCGGCCGGCGCGCAAGGCATCAGCCGCCTAGTGGGCGAGGGGACCGAGGTTTTGCTCTCCATGCTTGAGCCGGACGACGAGGTGACGCAGGCCGCGGTCGCGCTCATCGAGAGTGGCTATCCCGACCTGACGCTGGTCACGCCCATCGGCCATGTGGCGCCGGGCCCAATGCCAGGACGGCGCTCGGCCGCCTGAGGCAGTTTTCTCTCAAATCGAAATCAGCTGTCGTCTTCGCCTGCGGCCGGTGCTGTCCGCCCCACGGCTTTGCGGCGCAGCAGCTTGGTCAGCTTCCAGACCATTGGGCTGTGCTTGATGAATGCCTTCAGGCTTGCGCCGTGCCTGAGCGCAAGCGCCAGCGCACGACCTTTCAGCGTCAGCGGAACCAGCACCTCGAAATGCTGCGTTTCGACATCGCACCACAATCGCTTGTAGGGTTCGTCGCCGACCGAGAAATCATAGATTTCGAAACCCGCCTCGCAGGCTTCCTGGATGTTCTCGAAGAACAGGAAGTCGCCCGGGCTGGTGTGTGCGAGGTCGTCCTCGGCAATCGCCCCGAACTCGCAGATCAGCCGCTTGCCCGAGCGGCTCGACCCGGTGACTGCACGAAGTTTGCCGGCGACTTCCAGCCCATGCAGGACGAAGGACGGATCTTCCTCTTGAAGCGCGTCGGCAAACAGCGAGCGGAAAAAAGCGCGCACCTCCGCCTCACCGAAAACATTGGCGATGCCCATCTTGCGGAAGCGGGATTCCTTCATCTCAAAAAAGGCATCGAGCAGCATGTGCACCTCGTCCGCAGTCCTCGCCTCGATGCGACGATAGCTGCCAACGGCCTCGAACTTGCGCGCCTGCGAGCGATGCTTCTTGCGCCTGCGCTTGCCGCTCACGCGGGTGAGCAGTGCGTCAAATCCTCCCACAAGACCGGCAGCCAGCGACAGATTGGGGCTCGAAAAATGCGGCAAGGCGGAGAGCGGGTTGGCAACGCCGTCGAGATCGGGCAGCAGCCGCTCCAGCGCGACAAGATCGATGTCGCGCCGCGCCTTGGCAATCGCCGCCAGCATCGAGCGGATCGCCGCGCTATCGGCATTCGCCAGCCATTGCGGGTCGGCGGCGGCAAAATTGCCGTTTGCATGGCGGCCGCCCATGAACCGGGCGACGCGGAACGCTCCACTGCGAGTGACCTCCAGCGCCAGTGAGAAAACCGGCCTGTCCTCGGCGCGCAGCGTCGCAACGACAACGTCGGCGCCGGTATGTGCGGCCCAGTTCAGGATCCAGCCGGCGCTTTGCGCAGGGGCAAAAAGCGCCGAATGGCAGAATTCTGCGTACGCCGCCAACGCCGCACTATCGGCGACCGAGGTTGACAGGCCGGCTTTGCCGGCCGGCAAGGCATACGGCGACGCCTCGCTGCTTGCCAGCCGATTGCCGTCAAATGACGCGGTGGCGTCAACCATACCTCAATCCTTGGGGCGTATTCGTCGCGATTGGGGGTCCGCGCAGGCGCATTCCATGCTTGATGAGCTTAGGCGCAAAAGGTGAATGAATGATCGACGGGGGCGAGGCAATCCGCAAACTGGCGCTCAATCTCGCCCGCTATTCCGGTCTCGCGCCGCTGGCCAAGCCGTTTATCGGCGGCCTTGGCGCCATCCTGATGCTGCATCGGGTAACCGCGACACCGGAAAAGCCGAACGGCGTCAACCGCCACTTGAACATCGCGCCTGGGTTTCTCGACACCGTGATCGCCGACATGAAGGCGAACGGCTACAGTTTCGTCACGCTTGACGAGGCGATCGAGCGCATCAAGGCCGGCGACAAGGACGGCCAGTTTGCGACGATCACCGCCGACGACGCCTATCGAGACAACATGACCGAGGCGCTGCCGGTGCTGGAGAAGCACGGCGCGCCGATCACCATCTACGTCGCGCCGGGACTGATCGACGGCGCTGCCGATTTGTGGTGGGACGTGGTCGAGGACATCGTCAATGCGCGCGATCGCCTGACGCTGACGACGCCCGCTGGCCCGGTGACAATCGACTGCTCGAGTCCGGGAAAAAAGGTCCAGGCCAATGCGCGCCTGCACGCTCATCTGACGCTGAAGGTGCGCGAGCAGGACCAGCGTGCGGTGTTGCGCGATCTGGCGCGCTCGAACGGCATCGAATTGGGTGGTCCGCGCCCGAGCACGCTGATGAACTGGGACGAGATCCGCACCATGGCCGGGCACCCGCTGGTGACGATCGGCGCACATAGCGTCAATCACTGCAATCTGAAGCGGCTTCCCGAGAGCGATGCGCGACATGAGATCGGCGACGTCAAGCGCATATTGCAGGCCAAACTTGGCGAGGAGCCGCGCCATTTCGCCTATCCCTACGGTTATGCCAGTGCCGTCGGCCGCCGCGAAGTAGGCCTAGTCCGCGATGCCGGCTACGCCTCGGCGGTGACGACCCGCCACGGCATACTCCGCGCCGAGCATGCCGGCTTCCTGCACGCCCTGCCGCGCATTTCGGTCAATGGCCGCTACCAGAGCGTCGCCCACATCCGAACAATGTTGTCGGGCGTGACGACGCCGCTGGCCAATGCCGGCAAGACGGTGGTGACGATCTAACTGTTGCCTCGCCCCTTCGGCCGCGGCTCCAGGATCAGCCATTTGATGATGCCCATCGCCGGCAGCACCCACAAAAGCCCGCTGAGCAGGAAGAAGATGAAGTGCGCCAGCGGCCCGGACTGCGACAATTGGGCGACCGCCACAATCGAGGCGACCAGCGCATAGACTATGACCAGCACTACCAGCAGGAAGCTTCCGATCAGCTTTTTCAGGCGAATGGGCATGGCGCGATCTCGTTGATCGCTATCGCTTAGGCCGAACAGCCAATACGCGCAACCCGCCAGAAACGGCGCGACGGCGTGCCGCGCTGTCCGGTCTTGCAAGCCGGGTTGCGATGGTTCACCAATCCGCGACTTCAACCGCCGGGACAAATCCATGGCTGCTGCCATATCCGATGCCGCGCCTTTCGCCGCCCGCGATCGCGACCTTCGCAACCGCGCGCTGGTACGCGGTTGGCTCTATGTCGTGCTCCTGGTGCTGTTTGCGCTGGTACTGGTCGGCGGCGCTACAAGGCTCACCAATTCCGGCCTGTCGATCACCGAATGGCAGCCGATACACGGCGTCATCCCGCCGCTCAATGATGCCGAGTGGCAGGAGGAGTTCCTGCGCTACCAGCAGACCCCGCAATATGCCGAACTCAACAACGGCATGAGCATCGAGGCGTTCAAGTCGATCTTCTGGTGGGAATGGGTGCACCGCATCCTGGCGCGTAGTGTCGGCGTGGTCTTCGCCCTGCCGCTGCTGCTCTTCTGGGCGACGCGCCGCATCGAGCGGGGCCTCGGCACGAAGTTGTCGGGCATCCTCCTTCTCGGCGCCCTGCAGGGCGCGATAGGCTGGTGGATGGTGGCGTCCGGGTTGGTTGACCGGGTTTCGGTCAGCCAATACCGGCTGGCGACGCATCTGACGCTGGCGGCGCTGATCTTCACGGCGACCATGGTGGTCGCGCGTGGGCTGGCGCCGCACTCGGAACCTGCTGCCGACCGCTCGACGCAACGTCTGGCCGGCTTCCTGGTGCTGCTGGCGCTGGTCCAGATCTATCTCGGCGGGCTGGTCGCAGGGCTAGACGCCGGCTTGAGCTACAACACCTGGCCGCTGATGGACGGCAAGCTGGTTCCCGGCGACCTGCTGCTGCTGGAGCCGGCATGGCGCAATTTCTTCGAAAACCCGAAGACGGTGCAATTCGTCCACCGGGTCGGCGCCTACACGATCTTCGCGGTCGCGCTCTGGCACATGATTGCGACACGCCAGCGCCTGCCGGGCACGACGCATGCCCGACGCGCGACGCTGCTGTTCCTGATTGTCGTGGTGCAGGCGTCGATCGGCATCGGCACGCTATTGATGCAGGTGCCTCTGCACATGGCCCTGACGCATCAGGCATTCGCGCTGTTTCTGCTGGGCTTCGCCGCCGCGCATTGGCGCGGTACCAAGGGCGCTTACCCGCTGCCCCACGAGATCGCTCTCAGAGGCTGAGCCGCACCCGCCGGATTGCCGCGGCAATCGCCAGTTCGCGGTTTTCGTCGACCGCATTGCGATCTTCATGGTGCCATGCAGCCGACAGGCAGCCATAGGCGATGGCGTGGTCCAGTATCGCGGGCGGCGACTGGCCGAGCGTTGCTGCAAAGACATGCGCCATATGCGCGATCCGCCGCGGATCGGTGCAAAGATCGTCTCGGTCGAGTGGGTTGTAGAACACATTGGCGGCATCGAAGCCGGGGTCGCCGAGAACGCCCTTCGGATCGATCGCCAGCCAGCCGCGCGGACCGTGCATGATGTTGTCGTGATGCAGGTCGCCATGCAGCGGCCGCACGTCGTGCGGATTGGACAACAGCCGTTCCGCGATTTCGGCAGCTTCGACATACAGGCTCTTTTCGCCGGCGGCGCGATCGGCCTTCGCCTTTTTGAACAGGCTGGAAAACCGGATCCGCAACGGCTGAAGGTCCGGCGGGGCAGGGTGCTTCGACGGCGAGAACAGCTTGGCCATTACCTCCGCCGCGATCGCGGTGGCGGCATTGTCGCCCTGATCCGCAATCATCTGTGACAGCGAGGTTTCGCCGGCATACTCGAGCAGCATCCGGTGGCCATCGCGACCCAGCAGCCGCACCGCGCCTTCGCCGCGTCGCCAGGCGAGGAAATGCTCGCTGCGCAACTCGTCCTCGACATCGTCGAAAGGCTTTAGATCCTTGACGATTGCCGGTGAGCCGTCTTCGCGATCAACCTTCCAGATGCGGCTGCTGAACGTTTCGGCGATGAGTTCGGGCGCGCCGACCTTCCAGCGCTTCGGAAATGCTGGCGCATCCATTCAGAGGCCGAGCATCAGATCCATGTTCTGCACGGCAGCGCCCGAGGCGCCCTTGCCGAGATTGTCGTAGACGGCAAGCAGCAGCGCCTGCGCCCTGTTATCATTGGCAAAGACATAGAGCTTCATCCGGTTGGTGCCGTTGTAGATCTCCGGATCGATGTCGGGCATGCGTTCCTGATGCAGATACGGCGCCACCTCGACCACGCCGCCATCGATGGAAGCGAAATGATCGGCGATCGCCGCGTGAAGCTCGGCGCCGGTCGGCACATGGTCGAGGCCGCCGAGTTGCAGCGGCACCACCGTGATCATGCCTTGCGCGAAATTGCCGACTGCCGGCTGCATGATCGGATCGTGCGAAAGCCTGGCATAGGTCCTGAGTTCCGGCACGTGCTTGTGCTGCAGCGTCAGTCCGTAGGGCAGGAATTCCGGCGCATCCTCGCCCTTGGCGACATAATCCTCGATCATAGGCCGGCCGCCGCCGGAATAGCCGGAAATGCCGTTGACGGTGACCGGAAAATCGGCCGGCAGCAGCCCCGCCGCAACCAGCGGCCGCAGCGTCGCGATTGGTCCTTGCGGCCAGCAGCCAGGATTGGCGACGCGCTTCGCCGAAGCGATCTTCTTCGCCTGGTCCTTGTCCATTTCGGCGAAACCATATTCCCACCCATCGGCGACACGATGCGCCGTCGAGGCGTCGATCACTTTGGTGGTGTCATTGGCGATCAGCGAAACGCTTTCCTTGGCGGCCGCGTCCGGTAGGCAGAGAATCGCGACATCGGCGGCATTGAGGAACTCGGCGCGCGCTGCCGTTTCCTTGCGGCGCTCGGTCGGGATGGAGATGATTTCCAGGTCGCCGCGCTCGGCAAGCAGCGCCCTTATCTGCAGACCGGTGGTGCCGTGCTCGCCGTCGATGAAGATTTTCGGTTTCATTGCGTGCCAAAATTCCTGTTATCTCAAAGCTATATGCCGCTCGCCTGATTCAATCCGGCAACGCTGTGATTGCCTTGGTTCATTTCCTCGAGCCGGGCCTTTCGTTCCGCCAGCAGCCCGAGATAGTGCATGGCCACCATCGAGCCGGCAATCGCCGTTATATCGGCGTGATCATAGGCTGGCGCAACCTCGACGACGTCGGCGCCGACGATATCGAGCTGGTTGATCTGGCGCAGCACCGACAGGATCTTTGCCGAAGACGGGCCTCCCGCGACCGGCGTTCCGGTGCCGGGCGCAAAAGCCGGGTCCAGGCAATCGATGTCGAAAGTGACATAGGTCTTCTTGCCGCCCGTACGGTCGACGATGGCATAGGCGATGTCGGACGCACGCATTTCCTCCACTTCATGGCCGTACAGGATCTTGATACCGAACGTGTCGGGCGCATGGGTGCGGATGCCGATCTGGATCGACCGGTCGGGGTCGATGATGCCCTCCTTGACTGCACGGCCGACGAAGGAGCCGTGATCGATGCGCTTGCCGTCGTCGGGCCAGGTGTCCTGGTGTGCGTCGAACTGCACCAGAGCCAGCGGGCCATGGATGGCGGCATGCGCCTTGAGCAGCGGCCAGGTGACGAAGTGATCGCCACCGAGTGACAGCAGAAAGGCGCCGGATTTCAGGATCTTGGCCGCTTCGCGTTCGATCGTGGCAGGCGTCTTCTGGTGATTGCCGCTGTCGAGCAGGCAGTCGCCATAATCGACCACGGCAAGCTGTTCGAACAGATCGCGCGAAAACGGATATTGCGGGTCGTTGTCGAGGATGGCCGAGGCGCGGCGGATTGCCTGCGGTCCGAAACGGGCGCCCGGCCGATTGGTGACCGCAGCGTCGAAGGGAATGCCCCACACCACCGCATCGGCGTCCTTCACGTCCTTCGAATATTTGCGCCGCATGAACGACAGGGCGCCGGCATAGGTCGGCTCGAACGACGCACCCGTCCTGGAGCGGGTGGTGAAGGCATGATCGATGGTCCTTGGCGGCATGAAGCGATCTCCTGTGCGTCGACGCGCACCCTTATTGGACATAATTCTCAGAATTGCGACCCCTGCGGAGGATCATGGCCATTCGATCCGGTCACAAATCCTTGCTCGCCAGGCGAACCCGGCAGGCTCGCCAGGAGATTGCCTGGCAAGCAACCGAAAGTAGCCGCCGAAGACTGCTTCGGCCGGCGCTGACCTGATTTTCCGGCATTTTGCAAGCCGGCTTCGTTCACCTGCCTGTCACGGGCATCGCTTAACCGGGGTGCGATCCCGGTACGGAGCGATTCTCGTGCGAACGACCTGTCTCATGCGAACGATTTGGCTGAGCCTTCTACTTTCCGCGGCGCTGGCGCTCTCCCTTGGCCAGGCATCGGCAGGCGAAACGCGCGCCAGGCAGATTCTCGACCGCTTCGAGCACGCCAACCAATGGCGCGACCATGTGATAGTGGCCGCGCACCGCGCCGGCGGCATGCAATCCGGCAAGACGCTCTATCCCGAAAATTCGATCGCCGCCGCCGAGGCGTCGATCGCAATGGGCGCCGAAATCGTCGAGGTCGATATAAGGCGCTCGAAGGACGGACAGTTCGTCGTCATGCATGACAGTTGGCTCGACCGCACGACGAATTGCAAGGGTGAGGTGGTCAACCGCACGATGGCCGAACTCAAGACGTGCCGTTTGGTGATCGAAGGCACCGGCGCCGTTACGGGCGAGACGGTCTCGACGTTGCGCGAGATGTTGATGACGACCAGGGACAGGATCCTCATCAATCTCGACAACAAGCTCGACACCGAAAGCCTCGTCGGCATGGTCGCGGTTGCGCGCGACCTCGGCATGGCCGAACAGGTGATCGTCAAGGAGAACCTGTGGAATGCGGAGCGGATTGCCAGTGTCAAGGCCGCCATGGACGCGATCGGCAGCGGCTTCCAGTTCATGCCGATTATCGCCGATGACGCGGTTCGCGACGCCATGTTTGCCGAGAAAGTGGGCCGGGCCTTCCCGATGCGCGCGGTCGAGATGATCAACTGGCGCATGGGATCAGAGACACTGACCGAGACCGGCGGCCCGCTGTTCAGCCCGCGCATGCGCGCGCTGGCGGTGAGGGGCGACTGGCACATCTGGGCCGACACCTATGCCATCGTCAACAAGCCGGGAGGCTTCCTCGCCGGCGGTCGCGGCGACGAGCTGGCGGTTGCGGCCAGCCTGCCGCGCGAGACTTATGGCTTCTGGGTCGAGCGCGGCGCCACCATCATCCAGACCGACGAACCGAAGGCCGCCATCAGTTGGCTGGCGGCGAACGGTTTTCGCGTGCCCTATGCCGGTGAGAAGCGCCCGGCCGAGCCGGCCAACACGGCCAGCATCAACTAGACCGGCGCGGCGAGAATTGGATCTCCCTCTTGTGGTGACGATGCCCGGCAGGGCAGAAGGGCGCTGTCCCGCCGACCCCAGGCCGGCAGCGCCAAACTTTCGAAGGAACCCAGAAACAGAAAACCCGCCTCCGTGGGCGGGTCGCTGGAGCCAATTAGCACCATACCCAGATTAGTAGCATAGCTGCCGGCACAAAGCAAGAACAAAATGTGGCGTAGTAGCAGAAAAATGCGACGATCCTTCAGCGCCTCGGCGGTTCCGCCTGCAAGGTCGCGCCTTCGCTGTCCTGCCGGCAATCTCCCCCGCAAGGGAACCCACTTGGGGGAGATTGGCTCATCACTGCCTTCCGCAATCTACCCGCAGGCCGCCATTGCCACACCATCCAGCTCCTTGATGACATCGTCCGACAGTTCGAGGTCGGCAGCGGCGAGGTTCTCCCGCAGATGCGCGACGGAAGACGTGCCGGGAATCAGAAGAATGTTGGGCGCGCGGCGAAGCAGCCAGGCGAGCGCGACCTGCATGGGCGTGGCGCCGAGGCGTGCCGCGACCTTGGACAAGGTCGACGACTGCAACGGGTTGAAGCCGCCAAGTGGGAAGAACGGCACATAGGCGGTGCCGTCGCGGGCCAGATCGTCGATCAAGGCATCATCGCCCCGATGCGCCAGATTGTACTGGTTCTGCACGCAGACGATCCTGCAAATCCGGCGGCCTTCGGCGATCTGTGCGGCGGTGACGTTGCTCAGCCCGATGTGGCGCACGAGGCCCTGTCGCTGGAGCTCGGCAAGCGTCGCAAGCGGCGCCTCGATCGACCCTTCGGCGGGGCCATGCGCGTCGAACATGACCCGAAGGTTGACCACCTCCAGCACGTCGAGTCCGAGATTGTGCAGATTGTCGTGCACCGCCTGTGTCAGCTCTTCTGCCGAGAAAGCCGGCAGCCACGAGCCATCCGTGCCGCGTCGGGCACCGATCTTGGTGACAATAACGAGGTCGTCGGGATAGGGTGCGAGCGCTTCGCGGATCAACAGGTTGGTCACCTGCGGGCCATAGAAGTCGCTGGTGTCGATGTGGTTGACGCCTTGTGCAACGGCTTCGCGCAGTACGGCCAATGCCGCGTCGTGGTCCTTTGGTGGGCCGAAGACGCCTGGCCCTGCGAGCTGCATGGCGCCGTAGCCGAGCCGTCTCACCTTACGGTCGCCGAGGATGAATGTGCCGGAATGGTTGACGCTGAACATGGTCTTTCTCCTTCAGGAACGGTGCACAGATAGACGCTGTCCGATCTCATGATAATTGGCTACAATTCGCACGGGCTGTGCGGAATGACGAACAATGCAGATTGATCTCGGGGACCTGAACGCCTTCGTGGCCGTAGCGCGCGCCAAAGGCTTTCGGGATGCGGCACGCGCCAGCGGCGGCAGTGCGTCCGGCTTGAGCGAGGCGGTGCGGCGCCTGGAGACGCAGCTCGGTGTCAGGCTGCTCAACCGGACGACCCGCAGCGTTGTCCTGACGGAAGCCGGCGAAGGCCTGCTGGCGCGGCTCGGTCCTGCCTTGACCGAGGTGGAGTCGGCTCTCGACGTAGTGAACGGCTTTCGCGACAGGCCGGCAGGTACGTTGCGCCTCAATGTGCCGGTCAGCGCGGCGCGGCTGGTACTGCCCAGCATCGTTCCGCCTTTTCTCGCCGCCTATCCAGGCATCCGGTTGGAGGTGATCTCGGAGGAGAGCTTCGTCGATGTGCTGGCGGCGGGGTGCGACGCCGGCATTCGCTATGAGGAGCGGCTGGAGCAGGACATGATCGCTGTGCCGATCGGACCGCGCGTGCAGCGCTTCGCCACCGCCGCCAGCCCGGCCTACCTGGATCGTCATGGCCGGCCGCAACACCCGCGCGACCTGCTCGGCCACGCCTGCCTGCGCGGCCGCTTTGCCAGCCGTGCGATGCCGCCGTGGGAATTCGAGCGCGACGGCGAGGTGGTGCGGGTCGACCCGACGGGGCCGCTTCTCGTGACCCTGGGCGGGGCGACTGACCTCAAAGTCGATGCAGCCATCGCCGGCACGGGCATCATCAGCCTGTTCGAGGATTGGCTACGCCCTCACTTCGAGAGCGGGGCGCTCGAACCGCTGCTTGAACCCTGGTGGCAGAGCTTCTCCGGGCCGTTCCTTTACTATCCCGGCCGGCGCCTCGTGCCGGCACCGTTGCGGGCGTTCATTGACTTCATCAAGGCGTCCGCCGGCCAGCCCTGACACCCAGGAGAGCCGCGCCCGAAAATAAGCGCGGCTCCCTTCCCTCAGGTGACCCGCCACTACGCTTCGCGGCAGGTGTTGCTTGATCTATTTGACTGGAATCATCAGGTGCGCGTAGGGCGTGCCGGGGAACATGACGTATGGTTGTGTGGGGTTCGGCTCGTGGGGATACAAGGCCATCATGTCTGGTGCGTTCATGACCATCACGTGCGGACCATCATGCAGCCATTCGGCCCCCTCCGGCGGCTTGGTTGCAAAGGGGTCGGTATTGCTGGCCGCATCGCCTCCTTTTAGCATGTAGGCGAAAGCAACTTTCCCTGCAGGCGGCTCCTTCTTGGACATGATCGCGTGCATCCACGCCATCCCGTTCTCATCCGTGCACATTGGGTCGTCGGCGGGAGTGCTCGGGTCGTCCGGGATGCAAGTGAAACCGTTGGTGCCCTTCCTCAACGTTTTCATCTCCCAATTCACGACGGCGGCGTTTTTGCCGACAGCCGCCGGTGCCGCTGTAATCGCATTATCGATCAGCTGCTCGTCGCTTTTGTCGGCCGCAGGCGCGGCGAATGCCCAAGTGGCGGCGACAGCTGCCAGAAACACACTGCTGGAATGGATGCGCATTGCCTCCTCCTTCGCGAGCGTCGGGTTACCGGCGCGTCGCAACGTGCACAGCTCCCGCTCTGTGGAGTTGGCTGCTGGCCTGGGATCTGGAACGCGCCTGTAATTAAGATACTACTAATATTATGTTGGGTCACCTGAAGATGCGGGATTGCTATGTCGACAAAGAAAAGGGGCTGCGAATACGCAGCCCCTCTGAAAAAATCGATAGAAAACAGGTCTCTGTTTAACGCTTCGAGAACTGGAAGGAGCGGCGGGCCTTCGCCTTGCCGTACTTCTTGCGCTCGACGACGCGGCTGTCGCGGGTCAGGAAGCCGCCCTTCTTGAGCACGGCGCGCAGCGCCGGCTCGTAATAGGTCAGCGCCTTGGAGATGCCGTGGCGCACGGCACCGGCCTGGCCGGAGAGGCCGCCGCCGATGACGGTGGCGACGATGTCGTACTGGCCGGCGCGGTTGGCGGCGATGATCGGCTGGTTGAGGATCATCTGCAGGACCGGGCGCGCGAAATATTCGGCGAACACCTTGTCGTTGACGACGATCTTGCCGGAGCCGGGCTTCACCCAGACGCGGGCGATGGCGTTCTTTCGCTTGCCGGTGGCGTAGGCGCGGCCCGACTTATCGAGTTTCTGGACGTGGACGGGTGCGGCCGGCTGGGTGTTGGTATTGCCGGTGGCAGCTCCGAGTTCTGCGAGCGAGGAAAGCTCAGCCATCTTACGAAACCTTTTTGTTCTTGGCGTTCAGCTTGGCCACGTCGAGGACGACGGGCTGCTGGGCGACATGCGGATGTTCCGTGCCTGCATAGACGCGGAGGTTCTTCATCTGGCGACGGCCGAGCGGGCCACGCGGGATCATGCGTTCGACGGCCTTCTCGACGACACGCTCGGGGAAACGACCCTCGAGCAGCTGGCGCGCGGTGCGCTCCTTGACGCCGCCGGGGTGGCCGGTGTGCCAGTAATAGACCTTGTCGGTGAACTTCTTGCCGGTGAACACCACCTTGTCGGCATTGATGACGATGACGTTGTCGCCGTCGTCGACGTGCGGGGTGAAGGTGGGCTTGTGTTTGCCGCGAAGATGATTGGCGATGACAGTGGCGAGACGGCCGACGACGAGACCCTCGGCGTCGATCAGCACCCACTTCTTCACCACATCCGCAGGCTTCTGCGAAAAGGTTGCCATGGATTGTTGCTTTCGGTTCGGACCTTCAAAGAAGGCGTTTCTTGTTGCTTGGATTGGCGAAAGGCGCTTGCCCGCCGCCAATAACAAAACGGCGGCCTTTGCGGGCCGCTGTTCCGTGAGGGCTTATAGGAGAGGACGGCGACTGCGTCAAGGCGCGTGAAATGTCGGCGAGCTATCAAAATCCAGCAAAAACAATGCCTTGGATGAAAGGTATTATTTTACCACACCATCAATCCGCTTTGGCGGGATCGAATAGGTGCCCGTTGCGTGCGCTACCGTGTGTCCCTCCGGGCCGGCGACGATGTCGATATCGAACACCATCAGGCTCTTGCCGAGCTTGAGGATGCGGCAATGGCCGTCGATAGGACCACTCTCGGCCTTGCGGACGAAATTGATGTTGAGACTGGTGGTGACCGAAAGCGCATCCGGCCCGGCATGCGAGAGCACGCAGACATAACCGCCTATGTCGGCCAGCGTGAACAGCGCCGAACCCGACACGGTGCCGCCGGGACGCAAATGGCGCTCGTCGGCGTTGAGCCGCACGACACAGCCGCCTGGAAACACCTCCAACGCCTCGTAGAAGGTGAACTGGTCGTTGAGCTGCGGGAAAATGGTCGCCATCAGCGCGTTGATTTCGGCAGCCGTCAGCACCGGCTTGAGATTGCTGTGGGCGGGCATTTCAGTCTCCCGGTTTGCGCCCTGCATGTATGAACGCGACGTGGCGTTTCTGGCAACACCCCATTCATTATGGCAGAAGCGGACGAGGGAGTTGGACGAAGCGAGGCGGCATACTAGATTAGTCCATCATCGATCCGGAATCGCAGAGGAATGATCATGGCCGAAATCGTCGCCATCAAGCCTGCCGTTGCCGAAGGGCCGGTCGTCTCCAGGCTGGACAACGGCGTGCTGCGCCTTACGCTCGCCAATCCGCCGGCCAATGCTCTTTCGCTTGCAGTGATGGCGGCGCTGACGGCGGAACTCGACCGCGCCAAGGCCGACAAATCCGTCCGCGTCATCGTCCTTGGGGCGACCGGCAAAGTGTTCTGCGCCGGGCACGACCTCAAGGAGTTGAGCGCGCACCGCGCCGATGCCGATCGCGGCAGGGGCTTCTTCGAAAAGACGTTTTCCGCATGCGCCGCGCTGATGCAGGCGATCGTTCGCCATCCTAAGCCGGTGATCGCCGAAGTCGACGGTCTGGCGACGGCGGCCGGATTGCAGTTGGTCGCCAGCTGCGATCTCGCCATCGCCTCGCACGAGGCGACCTTCTGCACGCCTGGCGTCAATATCGGACTGTTCTGCTCGACGCCGATGGTGGCGCTGTCGCGCAACGTTTCGCGCAAGCACGCCATGGAGATGCTTTTGACCGGCGAGACGATCGATGCGGCAACCGCCAAGGAATTCGGCTTGGTCAACCGCGTCGTGCCGCGCGAATATCTGAATCAGATTGTCACCAAATACGCGCAAACCATTGCGTCCAAATCCTCTCTGGTCGTCAAGATCGGCAAGGAAGCCTTCTACGAACAGGCAGAAATGGGGCTGGCCGAGGCCTATGATTACACCGGGCGCGTCATGGTCGAGAACATGCTGGCGCGCGATGCGGAAGAGGGCATTGGCGCCTTCATCGGCAAGCGCAAGCCGGAATGGCCGGAGGAATAGGAGGCGGATATGGAACCGCGCATCTCCATCATCACCATCGCCACCGACGATCTCGACCGTGCGACGCGCTTCTATGAGGCGATGGGCCTGACCCGCCATGCCGGGATCACCGAGGGCGTTGCCTTCTTCCAGATGGGCGGCGCCATTCTTGGCTTGTTTCCGCGCCCAAGCGCCGAAGAGGATTCGGGCGTCAGCTTCTCGAAGGCGCCGTCGGCCGTCTACCTCGCCTACAACACCCGCTCTGACGCCGAGGTCGACGAAGTGCTTGCGGCGGCTGAGAAGGCCGGCGGCAAGATCGTCAAGCCGGCCGGGCGCGCCTTCTGGGGCGGCTGGTACGGCTATTTCGCCGATGCCGACGGGCATGTCTGGGAAGTCGCGCACAATCCGGCTTTTCCGATCGCGGAAGACGGATCGATTTCGCTGCCGGGCTGACGGCTTTCCCTGGCCCATTGCAAGCCACTGACGCGGCTGTTGGCACCTCACTCCGAAGCGCTGTATGAGGACAAGGCATGAACCACGACGCCTACGACAACGCCTATATCGCCGGCATTCTCAATTCGGTGAAGACCATCGCCATGGTCGGCGCGTCGGCCAACGACGTGCGGCCGAGCTATTTCGTGCTGAAATATCTGCTCGGCAAGGGGTTTTCGGTGTTCCCGATCAATCCCGGCCAGGCCGGCAAGGAGATCCTCGGCCAGATGACCTATGCCAGGCTCGCCGACGTTCCGGGACCCGTCGACATGGTCGACGTGTTTCGCGCTTCCGCTGCCGTGCCGGGCATCGTCGACGAGGTGCTGCGGCTCGATCCGCTGCCGAAGGTCATCTGGATGCAGCTTGGCATACGCCATGACGAGGCGGCCGCACGCGCCGAAGCCGCCGGCATCAAGGTGGTGATGAACCGTTGCCCCAAGATCGAATATGGCAAGCTGTCCGGCGAGATCGGCTGGACCGGCGTCAATTCAGGCGTGCTGTCGTCGAAGAAGCCGCTGATGCGGCCGGGATTCCAGAGTTTCGGCGTTCGCCAGAAGTAGGTAATGAATAGTGAATGGTGAATAGAAGGATTTTTCTGGAAGGCCGGCAAGGCGGCATATGAGCCGCTTGCAATCAGGGTGGGGCTGGCCGACTTTGCCATTCACCATTCACCATTCACCATTCACCATTCACCATTGAGGGAGGTTTTTCGATGGCCCGCACGCCCGGTTTCAACACGCTCGCCGTCCATGCCGGCGCCAAGCCGGATCCGGCGACCGGCGCGCGAGCGACGCCGATCTACCAGACCACCTCCTTCGTCTTCGACGATGCCGATCATGCCGCCTCGCTGTTCGGGCTGAAGGCGTTCGGCAACATCTACACCCGCATCATGAACCCGACCCAGGCGGTGCTGGAAGAGCGCATCGCGGCACTCGAAGGCGGCACGGCAGGCCTTGCGGTCGCCTCCGGCCATGCCGCGCAGGTGCTGGTCTTCCACAATCTGATGCAGCCCGGCGACAATTTCGTTTCAGCGACAAAGCTTTACGGCGGCTCGATCAACCAATTCGGCCACGCCTTCAAGAATTTCGGTTGGCAGGTGCGCTGGGCCGACACCAACGATATCTCGACCTTCGAGAGCCAGATCGACGACAGGACCAAGGCGATCTTCATCGAGAGCCTGGCCAATCCCGGCGGCGTCTTCGTCGACATCGAGAAGATCGGCGACATCGCCCGCAAGCACGGCCTGCCGCTGATCGTCGACAACACGCTGGCCTCGCCCTATCTGCTGCGGCCGATCGAGCATGGCGCCGACATCGTCGTGCATTCGCTGACCAAGTTCATCGGCGGTCACGGCAATTCGATCGGCGGCGCCATTGTCGACGGCGGCACGTTCGACTGGTCGAAGTCGGGCAAGTATCCGATGCTGTCGGAGCCGCGCCCCGAATATGGCGGCCTCGTCCTGCACGAGACCTTCGGCAATTTCGCCTTCGCCATCGCTGCTCGCGTGCTCGGCCTGCGCGACATCGGCGCGGCGATTTCGCCGTTCAACGCATTCCTTATCCTGACCGGTCTGGAAACCTTGCCGCTCAGGATGCAGCGCCACTGCGACAATGCGGCGGCGGTCGCCGGATGGCTTTCCAACCATCCCAAGGTCGCCTGGGTTTCCTATCCCGGCCTGCCCAGCGACAAGAACAACGCGTTGCAGAAGAAGTACTCGCCGCTTGGCGCCGGCGCGGTGTTCACATTCGGGCTGAAGGGCGGCTATGCGGCGGGCATTAAGTTCGTCGAGGCGCTCGAACTGTTCTCGCATCTGGCCAATGTCGGCGACACCAAGTCGCTGGTCATCCACCCGGCATCGACCACGCATCGCCAGCTTTCCGACGAGCAGAAGATCAACGCCGGGGCAGGGCCTGACACGGTCAGGCTTTCGGTCGGCATCGAGGACGTCAACGACATCGTCGCCGATCTGGAACAGGCTCTCGCCAAGGTTTGATCGCCATGGCCACGCCGAAATTTCTTTCCGTCGGCGTCGACGCCGTCGAACCGGAACTTGGCGCACCAGCGCCGGATCGCCTGATGTCGGGCGATCCGAAATTCCGCACCTGGAATGTCGAGGAACAGCACGGCGGCCTCTATGCCGGCGTCTGGGAAGCGACGCCAGGCAAATGGCGCATCGAATATGATGAGTGGGAGTTCTGCCACATCCTGTCAGGGGTTTCGGTGATCGCTGAAGACGGCGGCGATGCGCGCACCGTCAGGGCAGGCGACAGCTTCGTGCTGAGGCCGGGCTTTAGAGGAAGCTGGGAAGTGCTTGAAACGACGCGCAAGGAGTATGTAATCAAGCTTTGATTTCGCATGGCGCCGGACTTTACAAAAGCGATCGATGTCCGTGTCGGAAAATCCGTATCGGCTCATCATGTCGCGGTGCCATGAAACTCCCGGCAAATCCTGACTGCCTCCGCTTCCGCGCTCCGACTAAGGCTTCATTCAGGATGAATGTGACCGTCACGTTCGATCCGTTTCCGGCCGCGGGCCGGTGTAGCGGAGAATCCAGAGCCCCTGGTTCTTGTCAGTTATGTAAACGAAGCCGCGCCGGTCCACGACCACGTCCTCGGTCTGAACAACCAGCTTGTCTTCCGGCATAGGGCCGTAGCGTCGGACTGGCTCCGGCGGGATGAAGTAGCCGACCTCGCGCGGAAGCCGAGTATTCGAGACGTCATAGACCCTGAGCCCGGCGTTGAAGTGCGCGATATAGAACAGATCGCCTTGTTTCTGGACATCGGGATGATGCTGGTGGTGGTTGATGTTGTGCGGTCCGCGCCAGCCGCCACGAGTTGTGAAATCCGAATAGGGAGCGCCTTCGGGTGGCACTGGTTCAGGCAACAGCGACAGCAGAAAGGGTTCACTGGAATCGGAAATATCGACGATCGAAGCGTGATGCCTCGGACCAAGTCCATAGGTGACGTTCTCCGAATTGGCGAAGGCAATGCCGCGCTCTGGAATCGGCAGCACGCTATGCACACCGAAGCGCGAGTGAAACGGAGGGCTGAAGCTCAGGCCGCCGACCTGCCTCGGCTGGGAGACATCGCTAATATCGAGCACAACGATTCCCGCCGCACCATAAGGCAAATAGACAAGATTGCCAGTGACATAAGGCGGGCCGTGCAGCGAGACATCCTCGCCCGTGCTGGCGCAGAAGGCGCCGCACATGCATTGCGGCTTCAGTCGCAACCGGTAGCGATCGACGGTCTCCTGGTCGGCGGCGGGCTTCGCAGCCGCAAAGCTCTCGCCGCCGGCCTCGTGCTGGCCCGGCACCCACCAGCGTCCGGCTTCGCGCGGATTCGAGCGATCCGAAATATCGAGGATGACGTAGATGTTGCCCCTGTAACCCGGCATGCCGGCGGCAAGGTGGACATAACGTCCACCGGGATAGAGGTTGCGATGCGTGCCGTTTCCGCCGGTGCGGTAGTGACTGAGTTGTTTCGGATTGATGGGGTCCGCGATATCCCAGATCAGAACGCCTTCGCCGAACGGTGCGTCGGGGTCACCGCCGAAATTAGCAAAGGGCTTTTCGAGGGCGGTCACCATCGTGTCGCCGGACAAATCTATTTGTAGAGTCCAAGTATTCGTGCCGAGATAGGGCACGAACTTGACCGTCTCGGGCTTGGCCGGGTCGGTCACGTCCACGATGCTCCAGCCGGAGTGCCAGAAGTGCCCAGTGTAGAGATACCAACGTTCGCCAACCTGCCTGATCGCCATTTTGAAGGCTGGGCGATGATCGAGATCGGTATAGCCCACTGCTTCGACATTGTGGGCGAAAGCGCCAGGGGGCGCTGGCGACGAAGCTGGAACGGGCTGGGCAAGGGCCTCGCAGACAAGACCGGATTGAGATGTCGCGGCGATCGTCGCGCCGATGAGCGGCACTTTCAGCATCTGGCGGCGTGAAATCTCGGAATTTTTCAAAGCGCGTCTCCCGGATTTTGCAGCTTTCCGGATTTTGCAGATTCCGATACTTTCCGTCCAATATCGTTTGAGCCATGGGTAATTCTATTTGGGAAATTAAAGGCTGAAGATGAACCACAAGCTGATGCAGTCCTTCATGGCCGTCGCCGAAGAGCTGCATTTCGGGCGCGCGGCAGCGCGCTTGCATATCTCACAGCCGCCCCTGACAAAGCAGATCCAGCAACTGGAACAGGCGATGGGTGTGCGCTTGCTGGAGCGCACCAAGCGCAAGGTCGAACTGACTGCGGCGGGGCGTGTGTTCCTTGATGAGGTTAGGGCCGTGCTTCAGCAGACAGAGCAGGCGGTGGAGCTTGCTCGCAAAGCCGATCGTGGCGAAACCGGCCATCTTGCTGTCGGATTCATCGACGCGGCTATCTACAGCGTGGTGCCGTCTGTCGTCCAACGCTTCACCAAGCGCTATCCCGAGGTCGAGTTGAGCCTGACCGACCTGCGCATTCCCAATCAAGTCAGGGCTGTGGCCGAACGCCAGCTCGATATCGGTTTTGTTCATCCTCCCGTCGTTCACAACGCATTGAAGGTCGAAAGCATACTGGTCGAACCCCTGATCGTGGCCTTGCCGGAAACGCATCGGCTGGCCTCGGAAGCAGAGGTCGCGCTAGCCGACTTGGCCTCCGAAGCGTTGATTCAGTTCCCGCGCAGCATCAATCCATCCCTCTATGACGAGATCGTCGGGTTGTGCCGTTCATCCGGGTTCAGCCCGAGGATCGTTCGAGAAGCAACGCCGAAGCAGACAATCATCGGACTTGTATCCGTCGGGCTGGGCGTCTCGCTGCTGCCCGCCTGTCTGCAAAATTTGCGCCGGAGCGGCGTCGTTTATCGCCCTATCCAGGGACGAACCTTGTCTATCGACACTTCAATCATCTACCGGCATGAACAACCCTCGCCGGTGCTGAAGGCCTTCCTCGACATCGTCCGCGAGACGACGCAAAAAGATTCAAATCCCGTCTCTCTTCAAGCTTCATGACCGAATTTCTGTAGGCATCCGGGATTGTTAGTGTGAGGTCCTGCTTCCGGTAGCTTCATCGTTCGATCAGCGATTATTCGGCACTCGCGGCCTTGAGATGTTACCTATTTGACCGGAATTCGCCGGAGCCGGCTTCGAAGCCTGTCGTCGGAAGCCGTCCTCAGATTCTGACGGCAAGCGTTTCCAGCCCGTGGAAATGATACGTGTCACGGAAGCGCGGCTGTTCGGCCATTTGGAGCCGCGGCAGGCGTTCGAACAAGGTTTTCAGCGACACCTGCAGTTCGAGCCGGGCGAGCGGCGCGCCGATGCAGAAATGGATGCCGGCGCCGAACGACACGTTCTTCTGGTCGGCACGGTCCGGCCTGAAGGCGAGGGGCTCGGCAAACGCAGTAGGGTCGCGATTGGCCATGCCGAGCAGCAGACCGATCGTCTCGCCCGGCTGGACGATGATCCCCGGCCCGGCCTCGGCCTCCTGATAGGCGTAGCGCGTGAACATGTGTAGCGGCGCGTCGAAGCGCAGGCACTCTTCGACCGTCGCGGCTGTTGCTTCCGGTGAGGCGAAGAAGCGGCGCGGGTCGCCGCCTTGCGCAAGGATCGAGCGCACCGCATTGCCGGTCTGGTGGACAGTTGCTTCATGGCCGGCATTGAGCAAAAGGATGGCCGAGGATACCAGCTCGTTCTCCGACAGTTTCTGGCCGTCCTCCTGTGCCGCAATCAGCAGCGACAGAAGATCCTCGCCCGGCCTCTTTCGCCGCTCGGCGACGTAGCCGCGCAGAAAATCGGAAAAGTCGCGCGCGGCGCGATTGGCCGTGTCCTCCGTCTCGCGGGTGCGGCCATGCATGTACATGGCGACCATCCGATGCGACCAGTCGAGCAGCTGCGGCCCCATGTCGACCGGCACGCCGAGCATTTCCGCAATGATGGTGATCGGCAAGGGAGCTGCGAATGCCGGCAGCAGGTCGACTCCTCCTGGTTCGAAACGGTCGATCAGTTCGTTGGCCAGCGCCTCGACACGTGGCCTGAGCCGCTCGACCTGGCGCGAGACGAAGGCGCGGTTGACCAGCGTTCTGAGCCGTGTGTGGACAGGCGGCTCCAGCTCCAGCATCGAATTGGCCTCGATGCCGTCGAACGCGCTGAGGTGCGTGCGGTCCTGACCGATGCCTCGGCTGTCCGGAATGCCGGCCGGGTTCTGCCGGCCGAAGCGGCGATCGCGCAGCAGCCGGTTGACGTCGTCGAAGCCGCCAAAGCACCAGAAACCAAACTCCTCCCAGAAGAAGGCGTTCGATGCGCCATGCAGGAAGGCGTAGGCTTCGTACGGATTCTGGAAGAACGCCGGCTCGTGCGGATCGAGCCGCAGGCGACGCGTGGCTGGATCAAAAGCAAGGTAGGGCGGCTTCAATTCGGTCATGCCAGATCATTAGCGCGGCTTGCCAGTCTGGTGCCAGACCGTATGTTGGCCCTCCCGCGAGGCGAGCCGCCGAAGCGGTTGCGGAAGGACGGTTTTCATGAATGTGATCGTGGTCGGTGCAGGCATTGCCGGGCTATCCACGGCGTGGTCACTGGTCAGGGCCGGGCACCTCGTCTCGATCGTCGAGCAGGGACCGATCCCCAATCCGCTCGCCGCCTCGGGCGATCATCACCGCATCATCCGCCGCGCCTACCGGGCCGGAACGGGCTACGGCCGGCTGATCACCGAAGCCTATGAAGCCTGGGATGAGATGTGGGCCGATCTCGGCGAAAGCCATCTCGATCCGCGCGGCTTCATCTGCATTTCGCGCCAGCCGGGAGATGAGGCCGAGGAATACCGAGAAGGCATGGAAGCCGGGAACTACCCGTTCGAATTGTTCGAGCCGGATGCCGCGGTCGAACGCTGGCCGTTCCTGGAACCTGGTTCATTCCGCTATGCGTATTTTTCGCCGGACGGCGGCGCGCTGCACTGCCGCAAGATCGCCGCCGGCCTCGCCAGGTGGCTGCGCGCGAACGGCGCCAATGTCTACGAGAACAGCAAGGTGGTCGAGATCGACGCCGAGGCCGGGCATATCGTGCTGGCAGGCGGCGAAACGATGCAGGCCGAACGGATCGTCGTCGCTGCCGGCGCCTGGGTGCTGAAACTGTTCCCGGAGCTGGACCGCGAGCTGAAAACCTGGCGCACCGCGCTCGCCTATGTCGAACCGCCGGCGGATCTGCAGGCAGCCTGGCAGGCAGCGCCGGTTGTCCTCGACATTGGCGGCACTGTCGACGGCTACGCAATCCCGCCGACAGGCGGCGCCGGCATGAAATTCGGCTCGGGCCTGCACAGGGTGCCGACCAGCGATGCCGACTGGAACCGTCAGCCGGTGCCGGGCGAGGGTAAGGCGATCCGCAACCTGTTTTCGCCGCCGCTTGCCCGTATCGAGGAGTATAAGGTCACCGAGGTGGTCACCTGCGCCTACACATTCACCGCCGACGAGAAATTTCTGGCACACCAGAAAGGCAGATGCCTGGTCGTCTCGGCCTGCTCCGGCCACGGCTACAAGTTCGGCGCGGCAGTCGGCAGAAGGGTTGCGGCCTGCGTCGGCAATGGCGATGTCGACGGCCTGAAGAAATGGCTCAGGGCAGAGGTGGCCTGAGCGGCTGCTAGTACCGGCAGTGGCGTGGGATGTGCACGCGCCGCCAGCTGGATGAGCCCTCCCTGACCACCACGCGGCGAGCCACTGTCTGATAAGACGCCGGAATGTCGACGATGCGCCGTTGCTCCGGCCGCACGAGAACCTCTTCGGCGACGCTCTCGTATTCGGCGGGCAGGACAACGCGCCGCCGGCGTTCCGGCTCAATCACGACGATCTCGGCCACGCGTTCATAGCGCGCCTTGTGCCTGACCTTGCACAGCACCTTGCGGCCATCGATGATGCGCCATTCCCAGGAATAGCCGCCGTCATCGACCCTCACGGACCGGTAGATGGTGCGGGTGATGGCGGGCACGATCTCGTAGCTGACGCGCGCCGGCGCGATCTGCACCACGCGCTCGCGCGTCCCGTAGATCGGCGCTTCATACTGCACCTGCTGGCCGGCTGGGCTGACGAGCACGTCCTCGTAGACGGTGTCGTAGACGGCCGGCCGATTGACCTGCTCGTAGCATTCGACCGCGCGTCCGCCGGCCGCCGTTTCCGACATTGTGCCGAGCATGGTCAGGCCGGCAATGGCGAAGGAAGAAGCTTTCCTGGTCATGGAACTCCCCCTGTTTGAACCGCATGAAGCGGGTTCAACGTTGAACTGTAGGGAAAGCCATGTCGTGGAAAAGGCGATTCATCAAACTTCGTTAATTCGACTACCTGAGTCCGACAGACAAATTCTTGCTGCCAATTAAGCATCCGCTAACAATCAACGAATAACATTTGACGTATTCGAGTTGATTGACTTGGTCGCTGGTCAGGAACGTCGTGGGGGGACGTAGCTGGCCATCCGGTGTCGCATGCGATCCCGCGTTTTCCGCATATCTCGTCCTGCAATAATCCTTTCAGTAAATGTGACGTTGCCCTTGGATCCTCCACCCAGGCTGCAAGTCGTACCTGTGGCGGCGTTCCTTTGCGAGCGCCGGGCAAATGGAGGCCGACATGCCCGCAGAACTTGTTCCGAAATCCGTTGTGCAACTGCCGGCACCGACGGCTTCCACCGCAAGCCATGAACTCACCGACCTTTGCCTGGCACTCTGGGCCAGAATGGGATTGTCCTGGAAGCCTGCCGTCGAATGGTTCCCACGCGTGGTCGTTCTGCATTCGGCGATCTACCGCACGATGTTCGACTCCTCGTCGGAAGGGGACATCGATGCCGTTCTTCTGGCCGATGAGCGGCGTAACTCGCCGCTGGACAACCTGCGTGACCACATTCCGCTGGCGATGGTGCCTGTCATCGATCTGGGCGGCCGTGCCGGCCGGTTCGCGGATGTACATTTCGATCTGATGCAGCAAACGACTTGGGCGGAGACGGCAAAATGCATTCTCGATTTTCGCCGCCGCCGCGAACAGCTTGCCGCGCACATCCGTTCGACAAATACGCCCGAAACGCGCTTTCTTGCGCATGCCTTCGTCGCCGGCAGAAGCATCGAAGCCAAGCGCTATCCGATGACGTCGGCCTCCATAAGCTATCCGGGCTTTCCGTCGGCGGCCAAGACGATCCCGATCGCCGAAGATCTCTCCCATCGCGGACTTCTGCTTAAGACCTTCTTCGACCGCGTGCATGAGTGCGGCGCCTGCGGGTCGCGGCGGCTTACCGTTCGCGAGGAATGTCCCTCCTGCCGTTCGGCCGATATGTTCGAGGCCGAGCTTATTCATCATTATCGTTGCGCCGCTCTTCGTCCTGAAGGCGATTTTCGGCAGGGAAGCGCACTGGTCTGCCCCAAATGCAGCCAGCAATTGCGTCACTATGGAAAGGACTATGACAAGCCCGGCCACTCGCAAATCTGCAGGAGGTGCAAGGATTCGACATCGGAGCCGGCTGTTGGATTCGTCTGCCAGGATTGTGATGCGCGGGCTGATGGCGACAGCGTTAAACGTATCGACTTTTTTTCCTACGCACTCACGGATCAGGCGCTGTCTCTGCTCACCAGTCCGGAGAAAAAGCTGCCAACGTCCTTGTTGGGGTTGCCGCCATCCCTGGTTCAGGAACTCGACCGCGCACGCATGACCGGAGCGAAGGGCCCGCCGTTGGCGGTCACGGAATTGCGTTACGGAGCACGAGATTCGCTCATAAAATCAAAGGGCCAGGACGTGTTTGAGAAACTGCGCCGTCTCTTCATCGAAAACCTGAGCAATTACCTTGCGGAGACAGGATCGGTGCACAAAGGCGCCGCCGCCGACTATTTCATCATGACGGCGAAGGGCGACGAGACATTGTCGGAGCAGATATCGGCAATGCTTTCAATCTGCGAGGCGTCTTTGGGCGAAAAGCTTGACCCTCGCCCTCGGGTGGCGACCAAAACGGGGCAAGCCTCGCGTTGAATGATCTCGAACTCGGATTTGCATTCCTGCTAGCTCAATCGACGGCGAGCCTGGCCTCCGTTTTCTGGTACACGCTGGTCTTTGAGTTCCCCCGTTACATCATTCCGTTCGTCGCGGCCGCTGTGACCATGCGTTCGCGTGATGCCGCGGGTTCGATTGAGCATGAGCGACCATTACGGCCCAATGTAAGCATCATTCTGGTTGGCCATAATGAGGCTGAGTCCATCGAAACCTGCGTCCGCTCGTTGCGGGAACAGTCTTTCAATGACTTCGAAGTTGTCATTGTCAGTGATGGTTCGACCGATCGGATGAGCAGGGTCTCGCAAGCTCTGGTCAAGAAAGGCTATGCCTCGCGCATCATTTCGACGGATCTGCGGGGCGGCAAGGCGAGCGGGATCAATCTGGCGTGCCGCGTAGCCAAAGGCGACATACTGATCAATGTCGATTGCGACTGTTCGTTTGATCGGTACGCGATCGAAAATATTCTCGGCCCCTTTTCGGATCCAGCGGTTGGAGCGGCATGCGGCGATATTGCACCGCGCAACGGCCACGCGAGTATCGTCGCCCAGTTTCAGGAGATCGAATATTTACAGTCGATTTCGGTCGGAAAGCGTATTGCTGGAGCTCTCGATCAGGTCGTTTGCATTTCGGGAGCGTTCAGCGCCTTCAGGCGCAAAGCCCTTTTGGGGGTTGGGGGGTTCGACGTAGGCGGTGGCGAGGATCTGGATGTCACGCTGAGATTGCGGCGGGCGGGCTGGCGCATGGCCTATGTCCCGGATGCGATCTGCTATACGGACGTCCCGATAACCGCATACCAATATATCCGCCAGCGATTGCGCTGGGAACGCGATGCCATTTGGCTACGCTTTCGCAAACACTACCGCCTGTTTCGTGTCTCGGACTCGGGTTTCCGGCTTCCGGAGGCCCTACACCAATGGGATTTCCTCCTTTTCAACGTCGTTGGTGCCGCGATATTCCCGCTCTATCTCGTCTGGCTTGCTCTCCAGTACGGCTCTTTCACGCCCGCGATCCTCATCGGCATGCAGTGCGGCCTCCTGGTTCTCGACGTGTTTGTGCTGGCGCTGGCCAGTTGGACCACCGAGCGACGGGGGTTCTGGCGAAGCATATGGTTCCTGCCCGGCTACTCCCTGTTCATGACCTATGTGATGAGACCCGTTCGATTGATCGCCTATATCGATGAATGGGTGTTCTCAGGTTCACATCGCGACAACTACACGCCGATCAAAGTTCGGCTAGAGCGGCCCTGGTAGAGAACGAGCTTCAGATGAAATACATTCGAAAACATGTCCGAGTGGACAATCTGGGAAAACAGCAGCGCGCGAGTGTGGGAAGTTGGGGTCGCATGGTTTACCTCGCTCTCCTCGGTTTGTTTTCCTCTTCGATCGTCTACTACCTCATTGGTGATGCGGTCGTCTTGTCAGCGGACGGTATTGTCCTGAAGGATCGGTATGCCGTCGATGCCGCCTATCCGGCCAAGGTAACGCATGTCTTTGTCAAGGCGGGAGACAAGGTCGAGCCCGGTACATTGCTCGTCGAGCTTCAATCGTTCGACATGGTCAAGGAGATCGCGGAGCTGCTGTTGCGACAGGGTGAACTCGCCGTTCGCGAGGGCCAGCTCCACAGCCGACACGAAGCGATCCAGTCCGTGATGCCGCTGGCCGAGCGGACAGCGCGTGAAACCAGGACGACACTTGCGAGAATCGACACCATCGTCACGGCAGGCATCGTCTCGACTTCGACGAAGGACGAAGCCGTTCGTGGCAGCTTCCAGGCCGCCGAACATCTGGCTGATCTGACCGGTCAATTGCAAGCGACCAAATCCGAACTCGCCCTGGTGGCGCAATTCCGTGCGAGATCGGGCGAGGCTATGGATGAGGTAAAGGCCATATATGACGGCGGAAACATCCGCTCGGTCACGGAGGGGGTCGTTGGCGCGAAGGTGCCGGTCCCTGGCCAGGTGCTGCGGTTCGGCGATCCGCTTCTACAGATCGACGGCGGCAAGTCCTACGTCCTCGCCTATCTGCCGGACAACTATCTGTTTTCGCTGCGCGAAGGAATGGCGGTCGACGTGGGTAACGGAACCGAGCGTGCAAGAGGAACAGTCGAAAAGATTCTGTCGGTCGCCGACGCGTTGCCGGACGAGTTTCAGAACATGTTCCGGCCCCGCGACAGGTCAAGGCTGATCCGTATCGCACTCGATGAGGCGAATTCCTTCGCGGTCTCGCAAAAAGTATCAGTGAGTGGTTGCGCGTTCGGCTTCTGTTGGGCCAGGTAATGCCTGCTTAATCCTGCGGAGGCAGCTACTTAGCCGTCCTGGGAACGCAATCAATCTTCCTGGCCCGATACGACGTTCCAGGCCCTTCGCGTTGTGAGCGACGCCAGTGCCACCATGGCCGCGCGAAACCGTGGGATCAAAGAGGTGAAGTCAATCCACCAGGATCCGTGCCGCGTCCTCCAGGCACCGTCCGGCAAGCTTGATTCGTTTTAACCAAGTGGCTAGGAGAGGCGGCCTTGCGCTAGGGTGAGCCGGCATCCTATTTACACAATAACGATCCAGAACCGATTCTGCCCGATTGCAAATCTCCGGCGCCGGAATCCCATCCTCAAAAAGGGATAGTCCATGAAGAACCCCGTCGAAACCTACATGAACCTCGTTCCGATGGTGGTCGAACAGACCAATCGCGGCGAGCGGGCCTACGACATTTTCTCGCGGCTCCTCAAGGAGCGCATCATTTTCATCACCGGCCCGGTCGAGGATGGCATGGCGACGCTGGTCTGCGCGCAGCTGCTGTTCCTCGAGGCGGAGAATCCGAAGAAGGAAATCAACCTCTATATCAACTCGCCCGGCGGCGTCGTCACCTCCGGCATGGCGATCTATGACACCATGCAGTTCATCAAGCCTGCGGTGTCGACGCTCTGCATCGGTCAGGCCGCCTCGATGGGCTCGCTGCTCTTGACGGCGGGCCACAAGGACATGCGCTTTGCCACGCCGAACGCCCGCATCATGGTCCACCAGCCTTCCGGCGGCTTCCAGGGCCAGGCTTCCGACATCGAGCGCCATGCCCAGGACATCATCAAGCTGAAGCGTCGCCTCAACGAGGTTTACGTCAAGCACACCGGCAAGAGTTATGATGAGATTGAAAAAACGCTCGACCGTGACCATTTCATGACTGCCGACGAGGCCAGGGATTTCGGCCTCATCGACAAGGTCATTTCGTCACGTGAGCCGGTCGAAGGTATTGCCTTATAGGTCCGCGGTGGCCCCGCGGTGGCAATGAGTGGCGGGATCACGCGCTTTTGGCGCAGCTTGCGGCATTTCGGCCACAATTGGCTGTTCCCTCGACGGGTGCAATTGCCTACGTTAAGGCTATGTTGATTTTCGACGGCTTAGCTTTGCGTGGGGTTGTTCGAATCATTGCCCCGTTTTCCGATTTGTGTTTCGTACGGAATGCGTTGCGGGAGCCGGGGCACTGGCGGCGGCGGATTCCCGCGATAGATTGAATATGCGCCCTTTCAACCAGACCATCGGCGGGCGGCCATGAAAGGACATGAAAATGAGCAAGGTCGGCAACAACAGCGGTGATTCCAAGAACACGCTTTATTGCTCGTTTTGCGGCAAAAGCCAGCACGAAGTGCGCAAGCTGATCGCCGGGCCGACGGTGTTCATCTGCGACGAATGCGTCGAACTGTGCATGGACATCATCCGCGAGGAGAACAAGACCTCGATGGTGAAGTCGCGCGAGGGCGTGCCGACCCCGCAGGAAATCCTCAAGGTTCTCGACGACTACGTCATCGGCCAGCCTTACGCCAAGCGCGTGCTGTCGGTGGCCGTCCACAACCACTACAAGCGCCTCGCCCATGCCGGCAAGAACAACGACGTCGAGCTGGCGAAGTCGAACATCCTGCTGATCGGCCCGACCGGCTGCGGCAAGACGTTGCTGGCGCAGACGCTGGCCCGCATCATCGACGTCCCCTTCACCATGGCCGACGCGACGACGCTGACCGAGGCCGGCTATGTCGGCGAGGATGTCGAGAACATCATCCTGAAGCTGTTGCAGTCGGCCGACTACAATGTCGAGCGCGCCCAGCGCGGCATCGTCTATATCGACGAGATCGACAAGATCTCGCGCAAGTCGGACAATCCCTCGATCACCCGCGACGTCTCGGGCGAGGGCGTGCAGCAGGCACTTTTGAAGATCATGGAAGGCACTGTCGCCTCCGTGCCGCCGCAGGGCGGCAGGAAGCATCCGCAGCAGGAATTCCTGCAGGTCGACACCGCCAACATCCTGTTCATCTGCGGCGGCGCTTTCGCCGGCCTGGACAAGATCATCTCGGATCGCGGCAGGAAGACCTCGATCGGTTTCGGGGCCATCGTCGCTTCGCCCGAGGATCGCCGCACCGGCGATGTTTTCCGCCTGGTCGAGCCTGAGGATCTCTTGAAGTTCGGCCTCATTCCAGAGTTCGTCGGCCGTCTGCCTGTCTTGGCGACGCTGGAGGACCTCGACGAGCCGGCGCTGATCCAGATCCTGACCGAGCCGAAGAACGCGCTGGTCAAGCAGTATCAGCGGCTGTTCGAGATGGAGAATGTCGACCTGACCTTCCATGAGAACGCGCTCTCGGCGATCGCCAAGCGCGCCATCGAGCGCAAGACCGGCGCGCGCGGCCTGCGTTCGATCATGGAAGCGATCCTGCTCGACACCATGTTCGAGCTGCCGGCACTGGAAGGCGTGCGCGAAGTGGTTATTTCGGAAGAGGTGGTGTCAGGCAACGCCAGGCCGCTCTACATCTATTCCGAGCAGAAGGAAAAAAAGGGCAACGTCAGCGCCTGACGTGAGCCGGCAATGGATTTTTCTGAAACGGCGCCGCAGGGCGCCGTTTTGCTGTCGCACCCCGCGTACGGCGCCGCGTGCTGGGTGCGGATTGGAGGGACGGACAGTGTTGACCCTTGATCTTTACCCCCCGGGCCTCCAACTAAAGGCGGAAGGCCGTGGTGCCGAATTCTGTGCTGTAAAACTCCCGTCACAAACGGTGGTAGGCGGAACGATCCCCGGTCGTTAATATGAGATTCGCGGTTGGCCGATTGGCGGCCGCGACATGAAAGGTTGGACAATGGCCAAATTATCCAAGGCTCCCAGCGACGGCGTCTTCGCAGTCCTCCCACTGCGTGACATCGTGGTGTTCCCGCACATGATCGTTCCGCTCTTCGTCGGGCGCGAAAAGTCGATCAAGGCGCTGGAAGAAGTGATGGGTCAGGAAAAGCAGATCCTGCTCGCGACCCAGATGAATGCCGCCGACGACGATCCGG
Organism: Mesorhizobium sp. M1273; assembly: GCF_040318195.1. NCBI lineage: Bacteria > Pseudomonadati > Pseudomonadota > Alphaproteobacteria > Hyphomicrobiales > Phyllobacteriaceae > Mesorhizobium > Mesorhizobium sp. M1273. Next base: position 114,546 of record NZ_JAMYLV010000016.1, read on the forward strand.
AGCCCGATGCCATCTTTGACATCGGCACGCTCGCCAATGTGCTGCAATTGCTGAAACTGCCGGACGGCACCGTGAAGGTGCTGGTCGAAGGTGCCTCGCGCGCGAAAATCGTCGCGTTCACCGACCGTCCCGACTTCCATGAGGCCCGTGCTGCGGCGCTGGTCGAACCGGAGGAGGAAGAGGTCGAAGTCGAGGCGCTGGCACGTTCCGTGGTCACCGACTTCGAGAACTACGTCAAGCTGAACAAGAAGATCTCGCCCGAAGTGGTGGGTGCCGCCAGTCAGATCGACGACTATTCCAAGCTCGCCGACACGGTCGCCTCGCATCTTGCCATCAAGATCCCCGAGAAGCAGGAGATGCTCGCCACGCTGTCCGTCAAGGAACGGCTGGAAAAGGCGATGGGCTTCATGGAAGCCGAAATCTCGGTGCTCCAGGTGGAGAAGCGCATCCGCTCGCGCGTCAAGCGCCAGATGGAGAAGACGCAGCGCGAATACTACCTCAACGAGCAGATGAAGGCGATCCAGAAGGAGCTCGGCGAGGGCGAGGACGGCCGCGACGAGGCTGCCGAGATCGAGGCGCGCATCAAGAAGACCAAGCTCTCCAAGGAGGCCCGCGAAAAGGCGGAAGCCGAGCTGAAGAAGCTGCGGACGATGTCGCCGATGTCGGCTGAATCGACCGTCGTGCGCAACTATCTCGACTGGCTGCTGTCGATTCCGTGGGGCAGGAACTCCAAGGTCAAGCAGGACCTGGCCTTTGCCCAGAATGTGCTCGATACCGATCATTTCGGCCTCGACAAGGTCAAGGACCGCATCGTCGAATACCTCGCTGTGCAGAGCCGCCAGAAGAAGCTGAAGGGGCCGATCCTGTGCCTCGTCGGACCTCCCGGCGTGGGCAAGACCTCGCTCGGCAAGTCGATCGCCAAGGCGACCGGCCGTGAGTTCATCCGCATGGCGCTGGGCGGCGTGCGCGACGAGGCCGAGATCCGTGGTCACCGCCGCACCTACATCGGCTCGATGCCCGGCAAGGTCATCCAGTCGATGAAGAAGGCGAAGAAATCCAACCCGCTCTTCCTGCTCGACGAGATCGACAAGATGGGCCAGGATTTCCGCGGCGATCCGTCATCGGCTTTGCTCGAGGTGCTCGATCCCGAGCAGAACTCGACGTTCATGGACCATTACCTCGAGGTCGAATACGACCTGTCGAGCGTGATGTTCGTGACGACGGCGAACACGCTGAACATCCCAGCGCCCTTGATGGACCGTATGGAGATCATCCGTATCGCCGGCTACACCGAGGACGAGAAGATCGAGATCGCCAAGCGTCACCTGATGCCCAAGGTGATCCGCGACCACGCGTTGCAGCCGAAGGAGTTCTCCGTCGGCGAGGACGCGATCCGCGGCATCATCCAGACCTACACCCGTGAAGCGGGCGTCAGAAGCCTGGAGCGCGAGCTGATGAAGCTCGGGCGCAAGGCGGTGACCGAGATCCTGAAGACGAAGAAGAAGACGATCAACATCACGGCGGACAATCTTGCCGATTACCTTGGTGTTCCGCGCTTCCGCTTCGGCCAGGTCGAGAGCGACGATCAGGTCGGCGTGGTCACTGGGCTCGCCTGGACGGAAGTCGGCGGCGAGCTGTTGACGGTGGAAGGCGTCATGATGCCCGGCAAGGGCCGCATGACCGTGACCGGCAATCTGCGCGATGTGATGAAGGAATCGATCTCGGCGGCGGCCTCTTACGTCCGCTCGCGGGCCATCGATTTCGGCGTCGAGCCGCCGCTGTTCGACAAGCGCGATATCCACGTCCACGTGCCGGAGGGTGCAACCCCGAAGGACGGACCGTCGGCTGGCGTGGCGATGGCGACGGCGATCGTCTCGGTGCTGACCGGTATCCCGGTCAGGGCCGATGTGGCGATGACCGGCGAGATCACGCTGCGCGGCAGGGTGCTGCCGATCGGCGGCCTTAAGGAAAAGCTGCTTGCCGCACTCCGCGGCGGCATCAAGAAGGTGCTGATTCCGGAAGAGAACGCCAAGGATCTGGCGGAGATTCCGGAGAACGTGAAGAGCGGCATGGAGATCATTCCGGTCTCACGGGTTGGCGAAGTGTTGCGCCATGCGCTGGTGCGCATGCCGGAACCGATCCAGTGGGTCGAACCCGTCAATGCGCCGGCCGTGGTCGATGTCGGAGACGAGGCTGGTAAATCGCTGGCGCATTAGTGCTTGCTAAAGTTGCAATGCACAAAGAGAGAGCCGGGCCTTGAGCCCGGCTTTTTCATGTGAAGAACCGCGGATTTCCGGGCTTTTTTCGACTTTCCCGGCGCTTTTCGACTTGGTTGCCGGAGCGCTTCTTTCTAAAGTCCGTTTCCTGCCGGATGAGTCGAGTGTTCCGGTTTTCTCATGGAAGGGAATTTTTATGAACAAGAACGAACTGGTGTCCGCTGTCGCCGATGCCGCGAGTATTTCGAAGGGTGACGCGCAGTCGGCGGTTGATGCGGTGTTTTCCGTGATCACCGGCGAACTGAAAAAGGGCGGCGATGTCCGGCTTGTCGGCTTCGGAAATTTCACCGTGTCAAAACGCGCCGCGTCGACCGGCCGCAATCCGCAGACCGGTGCGGAAGTGAAGATCCCGGCGCGCACCGTGCCGAAGTTCTCGGCCGGCAAGGGCCTCAAGGACGCGGTCAACTAGGCGCCTCCTTAAGTCTTTCAGAGAAAAGAAAAGCCGGCATATCCGGTTTTTCTTTTCTGTTGGAAAAGGCGGCGCTATGCCGTCGGCGCGTCCGTGCGCATCAAGCCTTCTTTCTTGAGATCGGTCCACAGCGCCGATGGCAGCTTTGCGTCGAGCAGGGAGCGATTGCTTTCGACTTCGCCCGGCCGCTGGCCGCCGGGGATTACCGAGACGACGGAAGGATGCAGCAGCGGGAACTGCAGCGCCGCCTCGATCAGGCGCACGCCGTGGCGTTTGCAGACGGCCTCGATGCGGGTGACGCGGTCGATGATGTCCTGCGGCGCCTCCGAATAATTGTAGTAGGCGCCGGGGTTCGGCCCGGTTGCCAGGATGCCGGAATTGTAAGGCCCGCCGAGAACGATGCCGATGCCGCGTTGCTGGCATAGCGGCAGGAAAGACTGCAGCGCTTCCTGCTCCAGCAGCGTGTAACGCCCGGCAAGCAGGAACAGATCGAAATCGCCGCGCTCGGCCAGCGTCTGGGCAACCTGCCACTCGTTGATGCCGCCGCCGAAAGCCTTGATCACGCCCTGGTCGCGCAATGCCAGCAATCCGTAGTAGCCGGAGCTCATGAATTCCTGGATGCGCTGGTCCGAGGCTTCCTTGCTGCCATGGGTGAAGATGTCGACATCGTGCACGAAGAGGATGTCGATGCGGTCGACGCCGAGCCGTTCCAGCGAGGCTTCGAAGGAGCGCATGACGCCGTCATAGCTGTAATCGTAGACCTCTCGGCGCGATGGGGTGTCGAAGAATTTGCCGATGCCGGTGCGCTGTTCCGGCGGGCAGGCGCGCATTATGCGCCCGACTTTGCTGGACAGCACGTAGTCGTCGCGCTTCTTCGAACGCAGGAACGGATTGAGCCGCGTTTCGGCTAGGCCCAGCCCATAAAGCGGCGCGGTGTCGAAGTAGCGGCAGCCGACCCGCCATGCCGCCTCCAGCGTAGCATTGGCATCCTCGTCGGAGACGGCGCGGTAAAGATTGCCGAGCGGTGCGGTGCCGAAGCCGAGCTCGGTGAAGGTGATGCCGCCATTGCCGATGCGGTCGAAATGCCGTGTCTTCATATGTCGTCGTTTCCTCATTCACGATTTGCCGTGACACTATCACGGCTGTAGCGCATCAAAAGCACTGCGTGTCGTTGGACACCGATTTTCGCGGTGATAGCATGAATGAAAACAAGCTGTTCGGGGCAAAGGTGACTAAGATATTCAAATGGTTCTCCGGCACCGGCAGGCTGGTGCAAATGTCATGACGGACGCCGGCGAAAACCTGTTTGGGATTGCGCTGAACGAGCTTGGCACCGTGCTGGAGCGTATCGACGCAAGCCGCATCGACGCCGCTTGCGCCATCTTGGCCGGTGCGAAAAAGATCGTCACCTATGGCTGCGGCCGCGAGGCGCTGCAGGTCAAGGGTTTTGCCATGCGGCTCTATCATCTCGGTCTGCCGGTGTCGGTCGTCGGCGACATGACCACGCCGCCGCTGGGCGCGGGCGATGTCTTCCTCGCCAGTTCCGGCCCGGGTGAGACGTCGACGGTGCTGACCTTGATGCAGGTCGCGCGCGAGGTCGGTGCCACCGTCCTGCTGCTCACCGCGCAAGCCGACAGCACTGCCGCGAAGCTGGCCGACCTCACACTGCTTATCCCGGCTCAGACCATGGCCGACGACCAGGGGCAGGAAAAGACATCCGTCCTGCCGATGGGCTCGGTTTTCGAAGGTGCGCTGTTCGTCCTCTTCGAAGTGATGGTGCTGAAGCTCAGGGATCTGACCGGCGTCTCGCCGGGAGCGATGCGCGGCCGCCACACCAATATGGAGTAGGTGTCATGCGCTACGAATTGATGCTGCCGCATCAGATACGCAAGGTGATCGCCGAAAACCGGCCGGTCGTGTTGCCGCTGGGTGTGCTTGAATATCACGGCGAGCACATGGCCGTCGGCATGGACACGCTGGCGGTGGTCAAGAGCCTGGAACTGTTCGAAAAAGAAGCCGAGATCGTCATTCTGCCGCCCTTCTATTACGGCGCGGCGAGCTATGCTGTTGCAGCACCGGAGGGCAGTGGTTCGCTGCAGGTCGGCGGCAATGTGCTGGCGCCATTTGCGGAAGAACTGTTCTATAGCCTGCTGCGCATCGGCTTCCGCAACATCCACGCCATCATTCACCACCAGACCGAAAATTTTGCCGCCGGCATGCCAACCGATCTCGCCTTCAAGGCCGCCGGCCGGCAGGCGATCTTCCGCTTCCTGGAGAAAGAACGTGGCGAAGGCTGGTGGGGCTCTGCGGCGATGGCTGACTATTATGCCGAACACGCCGAGGGCAGCAATTTCTTCAACTGGGTGCAGGTGCATCCGCTGATGCCGGCCTCACTGCACAGCCAGTACCCGTTCGACCATGCCGGCATCGGCGAGACGTCGCTGATGCTGGCGCTGTGCCCGGAGGCGGTGGATGCCGGCCGCTTCGCCGACAACACCGGCTGGTACACGGCAAGTGCGCCCGAAGCTTCGGCGGAATTGGGGCAAAAAGGGGTTGCCATGATCCTCGAGCATTTGCGAGCAACACTTTCGGGTTAGCGCGCTTTTCCCTTCTCCCGCAACAAGGGGAGAAGGGAGAGCCGGCGCAGTTATTTCACCGCGCCCGCTGTCATGCCCATGATCAGGTAACGCTCGAGCGCGATGCCGATGACGGCGAGCGGCGTGATGGCGGCGGTGGCAAGCGCTGCCATCGACCACCAGTTGATGCCTTGTGAGCCGGTCTGGCTGGCCACCATGACAGGGATGGTCTTTGCGTCGGTCGAGGTCAAAAGCGCGGCGAAGAAATACTCGTTCCAGCACAGCACCATCGCCAGGATGAAGGCGGCGACCATGCCCGGCAGCGCGATCGGCATGACGATGCGCAAGAAGGCGCCCCAGATCGACAGGCCGTCGACGAGTGCTGCCTCCTCCAGCTCCACCGGGATGGAGTTGAACTGGTCGCGCATGATCCAGATGACGATCGGCAGCACCATCAGCGTATAGAGCAGGATCAGCCCGACGCGTGTGTCGAGCAGGCCGACCTCCCGGTAAAGCACGAGGAAGGGCAAGGCCAAAACCACCGGCGGCAGGATCAGCTGAGACAGGAAGAAGAAGGAAATATCCTCGTTCCTGAACCAGGCGAACTTGTAACGATAGCGGGTCAGCCCGTAGGCGGCGAGGCTGCCGATGACGATGGCGAGGCTCGACGCGCCGACCGAAGTGATGACCGAATTCATGAAACGCTTGATGAATTCGTCGCGCACCGTCGACGTCCGAAAGATCGAGTCCGGCGACAGGCCGAGCGAACGCCAGCCTTTCCAGTCGGGCCGGAAGTCGACGAACGGGATCAGATGGCCCTGGGTGACGTCGACCGCGGTCTTGAACGAAGTGGTTATCGTCCAATAGATCGGGAACAGGCAGATGAAAGCCCAGAAGATGAGCGCGCCGTAGATGAAGACGCGGTTGGCGACGAAGCTCGCCGGCGAGCGGATTTCGGAAGCGGCATAGTCGGTGGTCTGAACGCTCATCTTGCCGGCCCGGTCAGTTGACGTTGCGCACGAAGCGGCTGGCGAACTTCAGCAGCCAGGTCACGAACACGATGATGATGATCAAATAGGCCATCGCCAGCATCGTGCCGTAGCCGACGTTCGAGCGGTCGCGATACTCGCGGTAGATGAAACTGGACACCGAATCCGTCGCGCCGCCCGGGCCGCCGGAGGTGACGGTGATGATGATGTCGGCGAGCTTCAGCTTGAAGATGATGCGCAGGATGACCGCCGTCACCGACACCGGCAGCATCAGCGGGAAGGTGACCTGCCAGAAAGTCTGCCAGGCAGTGGCGCCATCGACACGCGCTGCCTCGAGCACCTCGCGCGACATCGCCTGCAGGCCGGCGAGCAGCATGATCATCATGAACGGGATGAACGTCCACGCGTCGAGCACCATGATCGAGATGCGGGCGGTGATCGGGTTGGAGAAGAAGGCCGGGTTTTCCCAGCCGAGGTGGCGCGCCAGCGTCGCGGCGGGCCCGAAGCGGTATTCCATCAGCGACTTGCCGATCATCCACGACACCGCCACCGGCGACAGCATCAGCGGCATGAGAAACACGACGCGGAAGAATTTTCGTGCCCTAATCTGCGCGTTGAGCAGCAGCGCCAGGCCGAAGGCGATGACATATTCGACGAACACCGCCAGCACGTAGAGCACCATGTTGAACAGCGCGTTGCGATAATAGGCGTCGTTCAGCATCTGCCAGAAATTGTCGAGCCCGTTGAACTGCCGTCCGCTGAAGGAACTGAGGTTCCAGTCGGTCAGCGCGATGTAGAAGCCGAACAGCGTCGGGAAGATCACCATGGCAATGGTAAACAGCAGCGCCGGCAGCAGGAACAGAGCGCGCTGGCCGTCCTCGCCGCGCGTCAGCACCTGGCCGATGCCGAGCGCGACACCCCACAGCACGTAGGCGTAGACCACCGGCCGCCAGGTGTCGAAGCCGATAGTGTCGACCTCGCTCTTGTAGAGGATTTGCAGCGCGATCACCGCCAGAAGGCCGAGCGTCGCAGCAGCCATCAGCGCCCAGCCAAGCCGTTTGCGGCTCCGCGGAATCAGGTCGGATGGCACGGCGCCTGCCGGCCATTCACTTGTCGACAAAGTCTGGTCAGCCAGGGTCCGGTCAGCCACGCGTCTTGCCTGTTCACAGGAGGCTCGATGACCGGCCGAGCCGATCGAGGCCGGGCCGGTAAAGCGGATGTCCGGCGGCTGTGCGCCGCCGGACGAGGTTTCACGATCTCAGCCTACATGCCGAGCGATGCCTTGTAGAGCTTGACCTGTTTGTCGCGGCCGATCTGGTCGGTCAGCTTCTCCCAGGCGGCTGCGATGGCATCGGCGCCTTCCTGCGCCTTCATCTTGCCGGCAAAGGTGTTGGCCAAAATGTCCTCGGCGGCGCTGTAGTACTGGAAGATGCCGGGGATGCGCGGCTCGATCGCCGCGTTGGGATGGTTGTAGCTGTCGGCTTCCGACTTCAGATACGAGGTGATGAACGCCTCGTCGTAGCCCGCCGCCACCCATTCCGGAATGTTGAAATGCGAGTTGCGATAGGGCTGGAAACCCGACGGATAGGCCGCGCACCAGAGCGACAGGTCCTTGCCGCCGAGGTGGGCAGCGGCAGACCATGCCGCCTTCTTCTTCTTTTCGTCGCTGTCGACGCGGGCCATGACGTAAACGCCCCAGCCGAGATAGGCGCAGTTCGGCGCATGGTTCGGGCCGCTGGCGAGCTTGTCCCACTGGCCGGTCTTGGAGTTGTAGACATCGTCCGAGCCCGGCAGGATCGAGAAGCCGGTGATGTCGCCGACGACCGAGGAATCGTTGGTCTTGACGTTCGAACCGACGTCGCCCCACCAGGTAACCATCGAACCGGTGCCTGCCAGGAATTGCTGGAAGGCGGTGGTGTTCGGGTCGGCGTTGATCTGGTCGGCAGGTTCGGAGGGCAGGGCATCGATGACGTCCTGGATCGCCCGCACCCATGCCGGATTGTTGACGCGCGGCTTCATCGTGTCGGCATCGAACAGCCAGGCCTTGTCATCGGGATGCTTGGCGTAGGCGCTGGCGCGGCTGCCGAGGAAATAGAAGCCGAAACCGCCCCAGGGCTTGGGCGCATCGAGGTAGCCAAAGACATCCTGGCCCTTCACCTGCTTGCCCTTGAGGAATTTCGTCACCGCCTGCACCTGCTGCCAGGTCTTCGGCACGCCCCATTCGCCTTCTCCGCCGCCGTCCTTCCAGGCCTTGGCGAGGTCGGCATCGGCAAACACGTCGGTGCGGTAGTTGAAATTATGTGCGTCGCCGTCAACGGTCACGCGATATTGCTTGCCGTCCCATGTGCCCACCGGCGGCTGCAGATAGGCCACGACATCCTTCATGTCGATCTGGTCCTTGACCCAGTCCGGCATCTCGGAGGTGAGACCCTTGCCGCAGACGTCGCCTTCGAACGGTGCCCCCATTTCGATGATGTCGAAATCGACGGTGCCGGTCGCGATCGACTGCTGCAGGCGGGCGTTGTAGTCAGCCTGCGCCAGGTCGATCCAGTTGATCTTGGCGCCGGTATAGGTCTCCCACGGCTTCAGGAAGCCGCGAAACAGCACATTGTGCAGGTTCTGGTTGTTGAGGCCCATGAAGGTGAGTTCGACACCGGCGAATTCGCCTTCCTTGACATTGGCCTTGGTGGCGCCAAGGCAAAGCTCGCCGACCTGCTGGAAGTCGGCATCGGTCGGCTGACCCTTGCCGACACCCGGAATCTGCAGGATCTGCGCACGCAGGTCGTCGGCGGCCGCAGCCGTGCGCGTCAGCGCACCAAGCCCGGCGCTTGAGGCCGCCGCGAGGGCGGCCATGCTGGCCGCTCCCTTCAGCACGTCGCGGCGGGTGGCCCCGGCGCGGACAAGTTGGTTATAAAGGCTGACTTTCATTTCGTTCCTCCCAGAAGGTCAATTGTGAATTGGTTCAGATGGTGGAGCGCCGATTATGTTCCCCAACGACAGCGACTCCGGTAAATAGCGGCCCGAATTCTCCCTCCCGCGACGCTTGGCATTCAGTGCCGGACAAGCGTACCGGTGCGCCCGGAACAGGGTCATAAGCCGGACACTGTCACTATTCGCACAACGAAGTGCGGTGTCAACGTGAATGGGTTTTTTATCTATAAGAGACTGACTTGCCCTCGCCGTTTGCGTTGTTTAGCTTCACGGCAACTGAAGGGGGAATGATGGCTCAAGTCGCGATCCGCAATGTGGCCAAGGCGTTCGGAACCGTCAAGGTTCTGCACGATGTCAGCGTCGACATCGCCGACGGGCAGTTCGTGGTGCTGGTCGGGCCTTCCGGCTGCGGCAAGTCCACGCTGCTGAGGATGGTGGCCGGGCTGGAAACGGTCTCCGGCGGCACCATCGCCATCGGCGAGCACATCGTCAACCATCTGCCGCCGGCCAAGCGCGACATCGCCATGGTGTTCCAGAACTACGCGCTCTATCCGCACAAGACGGTCGAGCAGAACATGGCCTTTGCTCTCAAGCTGCGCAAAACCGACCCGGCGGTGGTCACTGAGCGGGTCAAGCGCGCCGCCGACATCCTCGACCTCAATCCCTACCTCAAGCGCTATCCGCGCCAGCTCTCTGGCGGCCAGCGCCAGCGCGTCGCCATGGGCCGCGCCATCGTGCGCAACCCGCAGGTGTTCCTCTTCGACGAGCCGCTCTCCAATCTCGACGCCAAGCTGCGTGTCCAGATGCGCACCGAGATCAAGGAACTGCACCAGCGGCTGAAGACCACCACCATCTACGTCACCCACGACCAGATCGAGGCGATGACAATGGCCGACAAGATCGTAGTGATGCGCGACGGTCGCATCGAACAGGTCGGCGCGCCGCTGGAATTATTCGACCGGCCGGCCAACCTGTTTGTCGCCGGCTTCATCGGCTCGCCCTCGATGAACCTGCTCAAGGGCGTCGTGCGCAAGGGCGACAAGCCCGTCGTCGAGATCGCCGGGACGCCGTTCCCGATTGCGGCGACCAGTGCCGTCGAGGATGGCCGTAATGTCGTCTACGGCGTGCGGCCCGAGCACCTCGAAATCCATCCCGATGGTGTTCCGGCGAAGATTTCGGTGGTCGAGCCGACCGGCTCCGAGACTTTGGTGTTCCTGCGCTTCGGCGAGGGCGAGATGGTGGCGCTGTTCCGTGAGCGCCACGACTTCAAGCCGGGCGACACACTGCACCTGAAACCGCGGCTCGACCAGGTGCATCTCTTCGACGCAGAGACCGGCAAGCGTCTCTGATTTCGCCCCAGCAAACTTCGCGAGGAATGCCATGCTCAAAGGAATCAATCCGCTGCTCAATGCCGATGTGCTGCAGGCGCTGCGGGCGATGGGCCACGGTGACGATCTGATTATCGCCGACACCAATTTCCCGTCCGATTCGGTGGCGCGCCAGACCGTGCTTGGCCGGCTGCTGCGCATCGATGCGTCGGCGGCCGACGTGGTCAAGGCGGTACTGTCGCTCTATCCGCTGGACACCTTCGTCGACGATGCCGCCGCGCGCATGGAGATCGTCGGCAAGCCGGACGACATTCCCGCCGTGCAGAAGGAAGTGCAAAAAGAGATCGATGCCGCCGAGGGCAAGGCCTGGCCGATGATCTCGGTCGAGCGCTACGCCTTCTACGAACGCGCCAAGAAGGCCTATTGCGTCATCCAGACCGGCGAGCGCCGCTTCTATGGCTGTTTTGCGTTCCGCAAGGGCGTCGTGCCACCGGATGCGGAGTAGCGGGATGCCGGCGAATCCGATCGTCATGAAGCCGGTTGTCATATTGGGCGTCTTCGTCGCCGATACGGCCTACCGCGCCGCCCGCCAGCCGCGCATGGGCGAGACGATCCTGGGCACGTCCTTCACGCTCGGCCCCGGCGGCAAGGGCTCGAACCAGGCGGTGGCGGCCGGCCGGCTCGGCGCCGACGTCACCTTCCTTACCCGCCTCGGCGTCGACCCCTTTGCCGATATGGCGAGACAGACCTGGTCGCACGCCGGCGTGAAGAGCGCCGTCATCGACACACCGGAAAGCTACACCGGTGCCGCCTATATCTTCATCGAGGAGACGAGCGGCAACAACGCGATCATCGTCAGTCCGGGTGCGGCGATGCTGATCTCGCCCGCCGATATCGAGGCAAATGCCGGCCTGATCCGCGCGGCCGGCGTTTTCGTCACCCAGCTCGAACAGCCGATCGAGGCGGCGCTGCGGGCGCTGGAGATCGCGCGCGGGGCAGGGGTGACCACCATCCTCAACCCGGCGCCCGCGGCCAGGCTTCCGGACCGCATCTACACGCTTTGCGACTATGTCACGCCGAACGAAACCGAGGCCGAGGAACTGACCGGCATCAAGGTGTCCTCGATCGACGACGCCCGCCGTGCCGCCGACAGCCTGCTTGAGAAGGGCGTTGGGGCAGTCATCGTGACGCTTGGCGAAAACGGTGCGCTGCTGCACACGGCCGATCGTTCCGAGCATGTCGCAGCGGTCGCCGCCGGCCCGGTGGTCGAGACCACAGGCGCGGGCGACGCCTTCAACGGCGGCCTGGCTGCCGCGCTGTCGAGGGGGATCGAACCTCTGGAAGCGGTGCGCTTCGCCTGCGCCGTCGCCGGCATCTCGGTGACGCGCCCAGGCACCGCGCCGTCCATGCCGACGCTGCAGGAAGTCGAGGCGCTGCTCGCCAAGAGGTGAGACCGTATGGATTACATCATGAACGACGACGGTTTTTGACAAATCAACGTCGACATTTCTCCGACACCAGGGGACGTGACCCCAAAGGAGAAATGGCGCGAGTGACGGGGCTCGAACCCGCGACCTCCGGCGTGACAGGCCGGCACTCTAACCAACTGAGCTACACCCGCGCATGGACGAGCACGTGTCAGCCGTGTTCGTCGTTGGGGCGGTGGATAAGGGGTAAGCCACCGGGTGTCAAGCGGACCCGGACAGCATAACAGCAAACAGCAGAAGGTTTTTTGACAAGCCGAACTTTGTTGCCGAAACCGGCTCCCGGCCAAGCCACTGGCCGCTCATTTGGCCTTGCGAAGCCGGTCCTAACTGCTTAAAGGTCCGGCCCGGAGCGGGCGATTAGCTCAGTTGGTAGAGCGCTTCGTTTACACCGAAGATGTCGGCGGTTCGAGCCCGTCATCGCCCACCATTTTCCTCGATGTGTTCAGTTTGGGCTACACCGCTCAAGCTGATCGCCAGGTGAGACGCATCCGACCACTGTGCTACTCGGACTTTGGTCTGATTCAAACTGTCTTTCCGCAGGGACTTAAGTCTGATCTGCTTGCCTCTCATGAGGGAAACGATTGCCGAAAGCTACAACTTGCAGTATCTCAATTGCGTATGGGCATGGGCGGGAGCGAAAATATTCCTGGATGGCTTGCGAGTCATCTTCCGGACGATCCCGTGATCGCAGGAGATCTCGCGGATAAGATATCGAAGGAAGCTGAAAAAAACCGGCTTCCAGGCGATCGGGTTGTGAAGACAACCCGTAACGAAGAAGACACCTTCAAGAAAGAACAAGTCGAAGCTTATCCCGACGCCGCGGTTGCAGGAGTCTTTGCCAGCGGTTCATTCCTCGCCCTGTTGGTATTAGCCATTTATCTGCTTTATGTGCTCTCGATTGTGGCCGGGGGAACGGTCGCGGATGTTCCCCTGCCGCCCATACTGCACTAGTAGACGCTCCGCCAACACTCGGATTAGCCCCGCACCGTGTTGATGCTGGTGACTTTCGTGTCTGCGGTGGAGCACGCGACGAAGGTTTCGTTCCCGCGGCAAAGGTGTTCACGCGGGGCAACTGGCTGCTGCAGAACGGCAGCATTGTACGTCCATAGGCCTCCCGGTTCTTTGCAACTTGGGCGATTGGCCTGTCGCAGATCAGCCTGCAATCGCCGGAGCGTGAGCAATCCGTTTCGCCACATAAACACAACGCTTCGATGAATCAGCGTCCTGCACCACCTCAAATCCAATCGCCTTGTAGAACCTTAGCGCACCATCGTTCTCCGGCATGACTTCGAGGTGGATGCCGGTCGAGCCGCTCGCGGCAAGCCCCTGCTCGAGGAAGGCCATCGCGCGCCTGCCGATGCCTTTCCCGCGCGCTTGCGGCAACAGGTCGATATGGCCATGCGACGGATAGGCGGTCAGCGCAGGCGGAACAGCGAAATCGGGATGATGGACCCGATGCCGCGCCCAGTCGCTGCCGCGCCAGCGCGAGCTGTCGGGTCCCGGGTCTGCCACGCGCCGCTGAAGGTCGGGATACCAGTCTGATGCCAGGCTGGCATTGAAAGCGCTCGTATCGGCCGCGCCAAGCAGGTAGCCGGCCGCACCTGCGGGACTATCGATAATGAAGGCCAGCTCGGGTTCGAGCACCTGGTAGGGAATAGTGTAGAGGAGGCCGAGCAGTTCCGGGTCGTCCTCGCGGCCGCTGGCGTCCTTGCCGGCATCGCCGGTCTTGAGACAGATCATCGCAAGCGCTGCATGATCGGCGGTGGTCGCCCGGCGCAGGAAGACACCGCCGCCGAAATCGAGGATCATGGCGGCAGCAGCCGGAAATCCTTGCCCTCGGGCAAAAGCTGCCCGCCGTCGACGATGATGGTCGTGCCGGTGATGTAGCTGGCATCGTCAGAGGCCAGGAACAGGAAGGCGTTGGCCACGTCGCGCGGGCTGCCGAGCCGGCCGAGCGGAATGGCGTCTTCCATGTTCTTGATGAAGGCCGCACCGCGATGCTGCTCTATGCCTTCGGTGAGGATGTTGCCGGGCTCGACGCCGTTGACCGTAATGCCGTAGCCCGAGAATTCGAGCGCAGCCGAACGGATCAGCCCATTGATGCCGGCCTTGGTCGCTGAATAATGGCCGTGGCCGGGGCTGGTGACATGCGGGCCGGTGATCGAGGAGGTGAACAGCATGCGGCCAAAATGCTGCGCCTTCATCGGCACCAGCGCCGCGCGTGCGGCGATGAAGCTGCCGCGCAAGTTCACCGCCATGACCCGGTCCCAGTCGTCGGAACTGGTGTTTTCCAGCAATTGCCAGGGATAGATGCCGGCATTCTGCACCATGATATCGAGTCGGCCGTGACGGTCGAGGGCCAGCGCCACGGCGGCTTCCGCATCGGCCATCTGCGAAATGTCGGTATGAATGAAGTGGGCGCCGACCTCATCTGCCGTTGCTCGTCCGGCTTCGGTCTCGGTATCGGCCAGCACGAGCTTTGCGCCTTCCTCGGCAAAGCGCTGCGCGATCGCCTTGCCAATGCCGCGGGCAGCACCGATGACCAGCGCCACCTTGCCGACAAGCCTTCCGAGATCGCTAGTCATGCCAGCCTCTGGCGGATTGTCTGCCTGAATGCGTCGAGCAGCACGGCGGCAAGCACCAGCAGGCCGTGTATCACCAGGGTGAAATTGGCCGGCAGGCCCATCAAATTGATCGCCGTGTTGATCGCCGAGAGCAGCAGCACGCCGGCATAGACGCCGGGCAGGGTGCCGACACCGCCTTTCAGGCTGACGCCGCCGATGACGACGGCGGCAAAGGCGTTGAACAAGAATCCCGCACCGAGATTGGCACTGGCTCCGGAGGTGCGGATCGCCAGCAGCCAGCCGGCAAGGCCGGCGATGGCGCCGGCGAGAACGAAGGCTATGACGAGGTTGCGGTTGACGCGGATGCCGGCGCGGAAGGTCGCCGTCTCGTTGCCACCGATCATGACCAGATGGCGGCCGAAGGGCGTCTTGGCCATGACCAGCGAAGAGATGACGAAACAGGCAATCGCGATCCAGGCGGTGAGCGGCAGGCCGAGCAGGCGCTGGATGGCGAACCAGCGGATCGCCGGCGCAAGGTCCTGCGCCGAGCGGCCGCCGGAAATGACCAGCACCAGGCCGCGCACCCAGATGTAAGAAGCCAGCGTGATTATGAAGGCGCTCATCTTGACCCTGACCACCAGATAGCCGTTGAAGGCGCCAATGAGGCCGCCGATGGCAAGCGCGATGAGCAGCGAAACCGGAACCATGAGCCATTGCGGCTGCAACTGGATGCCAAGGCCGATGCCGGACGAGCAGAACAGGATGCCGACCGCCATGGCGCTGAGCGCCGCGACCGATTCGACCGACAGGTCCATGTGACCGGCGATGATGACCAGCGCCAGGCCGATCGACATCACGCCGAGCACGCTCGACGCCTCGATGATGTTGGCGAAGATACCGAGTTGGAAGTAGTTCGGGATAAGGATGGAAAAGACCACCAGCACGAAGACCAGCATGAACCAGACAAGATTGTCGAGGATGAGCTCGAGGGTTTGGCGCGTGCGGGGGTTCATCTCAGGATCCGGTTGGCGCCGACCCCGAAAAACCACTCGGTTTTCGGACTATCAGGCGTGGTTGAAAATTGCTGCAGCATTCCCGCGCGCGTTCGTTCGAACGCACCCGGGCTGCAGGGCTGGGCTCCGGGCCGGCATGGCCCGGAGCTTCTGGCGAGTTCGCTATTCGACCGGCTTTATGGTTTCGGTCGGCGGCTTCATGTTGCCCCAGAAGGCCGGGTTATCGACATTTTCCTTGGTGATCGCAGCGCCGGGGATCTTGATGTTCGGTCCCCACGCTTCCTTGGTCAGGGTTGATTTCAGGCCAAGCACATCATATTCGCCGGGCTTGATCTCCTGCTTGTTGACCACCTTGTCCATGAACATCGCGACCGCCGCGGCCTGGGCGTAGAGCGGCTGCTCGACTTCGACGTTGAGCCAGCCCTTGCGGATCAGGTCGAGGCCGACCGGAGCGCCGTTCGAGCTCATCAGCATGACGTCGCCCGGCTTCTTGCCGGCGGCCTCGAGCGAGGCGACGGCAGCGACCGAAAGATGCGCGGCATGGCTGAAGATCAGGTCGATGTCGGGGTTGGCGAGCATCTGGTCGGCAACGATGGTGCCGGCGTTGCTGGCCTCCCATTGCATGGCCGGCAGCGAGATGATCTTGACGTCCGGGAACGCCTTCATTTTCTCCTCGAAACCCTTCTGGATGTCGAGCGTGTAGGGATCGCCCGGATCGCCGAGCACCTGCAGGATCTTTCCCTTCACCGAGCCGTTCTTCGCGGTCAGGAGCTTTTGTGCCTGGTCGGCGGCGACGTAGCCGATCTCGACGGTTCCGGCCACCGAGGTGAAGTCGGACGGGGTCGAGGTGATCTGGCGGTCGAACTCGACGACCGGGATGCCGGCGGCACGGGCCGCCTCGATCGACGGTTTCAGCGCATTGAAATCGACGGCGGCAAGGATGATCGCCGCCGGCTTCAGCGCGATGACGTCGTTCATCTGCGATTGCTGAGCGTCGGTCTTGTTGTCGGCGTTCAACGTCTTCATCTCGTAGCCGACCTGCTTCAGGAACAGTTCCAGCGCGCTCACCGAGCCGGTCTGGAACTCATCGAGCAATGTCGGCACCATGTAGTAGATGGTGCCCTTGGACTGGGCGAATGCCGGCGTGAGCGTGGCAAAGGCCAGTGCCAGGATACCGAAGACGGAAAGAAGTATTTTCTTCATGTCGTTCGCTCCTCTTGCGCCGGACCCCTCATTTGTCCCTCAGTTCGCCGGTCCGGCACCGGCGAGCGTCTCTCCGGTGATCATGTTGATCACCGCGTCGGGACTTGTTTTGTTGCGTGCGACATCGCCCGCCACGACGCCTTGCCGGATCACCACGATCCGGTCGGCGACCTGGAAGGCCTGTTGCATGATATGGGTGATGATGACGACGCCGATGCCCTGGCTCGCCACCTGGCGGATCATGTCGAGGCCGCGCCGCGTCTGTTCGACGCCGAGTGCCGCGAACGGCTCGTCGAGAAGCACCAGCTTGCCGCCAAAATGCACGAATCGGTTGAGCTCGATGGCCTGCCGCTGACCGCCCGAGAGGTGCTCGACATTGGTGCGAAGCGAGGGAATGCGGGTGCCGGCGCTGGCCAGCGCCTTTTGCACCACCTGCTCCATGGCGCGCTCGTCGAGCACCGGAATGCCGAGAACCTTCCTGGTGATCTCGCGGCCCATGAAGAAATTGGCGACCACGTCGACATTGGTGCAAAGCGACAGGTCCTGGTAGACCGTCTCGATCCCCGCGGCCTTGGCCTCGGCGGGGGATTTGGCGAGGAATTCCTTGCCTTCGAACAGCATGCGGCCGGAGGTCGGCTCCAGGCCGCCGGCAATGATCTTGACCAGCGTCGATTTGCCGGCGCCGTTGTCGCCAAGAAGCGCCACCACTTCGCCCTTGTCGATCGAAAAGCTGATGCCTTTCAGCGCTTCGATGGCGCCGTAATTCTTGGCGACGTTGTCGAGCACCAGCAGCGGTTCGCTCATGCCGCGATCCCTTTGTTATGCAAGAGATCTCGCCCGCGTTCGCGCTCGGCGGTGAAGATCTGGCCGAAGCGCGGCGAAAGCACCCCCGAAACGGCAAGCGCGGCGGCGCCGCGCAACACGGCATGCTGGCCGCCGCGCGCGACGCTGACGCGGGGCGTCGTGCGGTCGCTTCGCGCCGACACCGAGTTGGGCAGGTGCGCGGCCGCGCCGGCAAGCCTTTCGAGCAGGTCGGTGGAGGCAAGCCCGCCGAGGATGATGGTTTCGGGATCGAACAGGTTTTCGATGATGGTGACGGCGTTGCGGAAGATCGGCGCAATCTCGCTCACCCACTCGGCGTCGGCGATGTTGCGGCGCCGCAGCGCCTCGAGCGAGAGATACCGTTCGAGGCAGCCGCGATTGCCGCACGGGCAGGGCTCGCCGCCCGGCACCGCGGGAATGTGGCCGATTTCACCGGCGTTTCCCCAGGCGCCGCGCAATGCCGCCCCGTCATGCACCATGACGCCGCCGAGACCGACGCCGAAATAAAGATAGTAATACTCGGAATATGCCGTTCCGAGACCGTAGAGGCGCTCGCCGATAGCAGCCGCCGCCATATCGGTTTCGAAAAAGGCCGGCAGTCCGGTCGAGGCGGCCAGCCGCTCGCGCAGCGCCACATCCTTCCAGCCGGTCATGGTGGTCGGCCCGACAAAGCTCATGGACTCCACGCCGAACGGTCCGGGTAGCGCCATGCCGATGCCGAGAACGCGGCCACCGGGCCGCAATGCCGTCAATTCGAGCACCATGGCGCCGATCAGCTCGAAAGCGTGGTCGGGCGTTGCATTTGGAGCTTCGCGGTAGGTGCTCTCGATAACATCGCCGCTTAGGTTGATCAGGGCGGCATTGATGCCCAGCGGGGTGACGTGGATGCCGACGGCATAGCCGCCTTCCGGATTGATGCGCAGCGTTGCCGGTGGCAGGCCGCGCCCCTTGGGCTCTTCGCGCAGCGACAGCACGTAACCGTGCTCTTCCAGCTCGCGAACGATGGTCGACACCGTCTGCACGGTGAGTCCGACCCGCCTGGCAATATCGCCGCGGGCGATCGGCCCGTGAAGGCGGATGGATTCGAGCACGATCCGCCGGTTATACGGCCGCCCGAACTCCTGATTGGTCCCGCGCAATGCCATGCCTTGTGCCCCCGAGAGAGGCCAGACTGGCACTAAAGATTTATTCAGTCAAATGGAATTCAAAAATAATTCGCCTGTGGCCAAGGTCCTTCTAACGCCGGCGAATTCGTGCCCGCCGGCGGATGGGCCACCTTTCCAGTATGAAGCGACACCGGCTGGACGGGACGCCAGGCATGACCTTGGCCGGCATTCCGATCAGCGCCCTGAAGCCCATTTCGGAACCCGGCTGTGAGCCGGCCAGGGATCGGAGTTCGTTGCGCCTTTCCGTTGCAGGGAGCATACTTGCTCTCGTCGGTCTGCGGGAGGAGATGCGATGCCGAAGCTGACCCTCGACGGGATTGATCTCGGCTATGAGGTGCGGGGCGACGGGCCGCCGGTTCTGTTCGTCCACGGCAGCGTCACGAACGGCATGATGACATGGTCCGCGCAGCTACCGCTTGCGGAGCGCTGGAAGCTGGTTGTGGTCGACCGGCCCGGATACGGATCAAGTTCCCCTGCCGAACGCGAGGATTTCGTCGTCGACGCCAGACTGGTTGCCGGATTCCTCGATCGGACGCATGACCTCTGGGACGAAAGCCGCGTCCATCTGGTCGGGCATTCCTATGGCGGCGTCATCTCTCTTCTTGCAGCAGCGATGCGCCCGCGAGCAATCCGTTCGCTCACGGTGATCGAGCCGCCGGCCTTTGACCTTGCGCGCGGGGATGTTGCCGTCAACGAACTCGTGACGCGCCTGAAGACCCACTGGCAAAGCGGACCCCGCGACGATCCCGCGCTTTTCTTGCGCCAGTTCCTCCATCTGGTCGGCTCGGCGATACAATTGCCAGACCCGCTGCCGCCCCCACTCGCGCAAGGCGCGGCCATGCTCGTCGTCGAACGCGGGCCATGGGAGGCCGAAATTCCGCTTCGGCAACTTGCCGATGCGCCGTTCCCGAAACTGGTGGTATCCGGCGGGCACAGCGCAGCATTCGACGCCGTCTGCGATGTGCTCGAAAACGTGCTTGGTGCCGATCGTGCCGTGATCGTCGGCGCGGGGCACAGCGTTCAGCAGACCGGTGAGCCGTTCAACCGGCGGCTCGGCGCGTTCATGGCTGCTGCTGAGGGCTGAAGCGATCCATTCTTTATATTGCCAGGCGGGCGGTTGGCCGCGCGACAGGCTTCACGCCGAATGAATCGCCGGCTCTACAGATACCGCTCGACCTTCTTGCCGACCGTCAGAAACCGCAGCGGATCGATTGCCTCGCCGTTGTGGCGGACCTCGTAATGCAGATGCGGGCCGGTCGAGCGGCCGCTGTTGCCGGTCTTGCCGATGATGTCTCCGGCATCGAGCTTCTGGCCGACGGCGACGTCGATTTCGCTAAGATGCCCGTAACGCGTAACAAAACCGTTGCCGTGGTCGACCTCGATCATGCGGCCGTAGCCGCCGTTCCAGCCGGCCTTGACGACAACGCCGGCTGCCGTGACCTTGGCTGGCATACCGATCGGCGCCCTGAAATCCATGCCGGAATGCAAGGCGGCCGTGCCGAGGATGGGGTCGGTGCGCACGCCGAATGGGCTGGTAACGCTGCGGCCGGGGGCGGGGTTGGCGAGCGGCAGCCGGCGCGCTTCCTTTTTAAGATGGTCCAGCGCGTCAAGAGCCTCGTCCAACTCCTTGACCTTGCTGTCGAAAACCAACGAGCTGTCGAGCGGTATCAGCGGCCCGCCGACGTCGCTCTTTTCGAATTCGCTATCGACCGGCAGGCCGGCGGCCTCGAGCGCCTGCGAGATCGCGTCGGCGCTCTTGTAGGCATTGTCGGCAAGTGTGGCGATGCGGGTGAGCTGCTGGCTCTCGATGGCCTTCAGCGAATTGTTGATCGAAACGAAGAGCTTGTCTGCCCGGTCGGCCGCGCTTTCGCTCGGTAGCGGATCGGCGCGGGTCGACCACAGCGAGAACGGCCTGGTGTCGTCAACGCCCACAGGAGCGGCAAGGGGGGCGGCAAGGCTGGCGACGGAATAGGCCGTCGGCTGGATGCTGCCGGTCGCGTCGGCATGTTCGTCCGGCTTTGCCGCCGGCACCGGCGGCGTTGCGACCTCGTTTTCGGCTCGTTCGAGGATCGGGCCGAGGCGGCCGTGACGCAGGCTGAGCTGGCTCTGCCGCTCCAGCAGCTCGCTGACCTTGGTTTCCATCAGCTGCTGATCGAGTAGCTGGCGGCTGGTGATGCGGTCGACCTGGCTGCGCAGTGCCGAGATGCGGTCTTCGTAGGCCTGCTGCATGCGCGCCTGCCGCGCCGTCGTGGCGCCGATCAGATCGTCGCGCAGCACCAGATAGGAGGTCGCCAGCAGGTAGCCGATGACGACCGCCGCCAGCGCCGAGCCGCAAAATGCCGCAAGCCACGGGCGTATGGTGAAATGCCTTATCTGGTCGCCCCGGGCGATGATGACCGTGTGGGGCTCTCTGCGTCTGCCGAAGACCGCTGACTGACTGGCTACGTTCACGGGACCAAGCTTTCGTTACGACACCAACGACGAGCCTGATTACACATTATTAGGGTTAACAAAGTTTTGCCGGATCGAACGACAACCAAAGGTCTTCGCGCAAAACGGGTATCGAATTACAGCGGCCTGGCGCAGCTCTCAAAGGGCGCGAACCGCCTCCAGCACTTCTTCGGCGTGCCCCCTGACGCGGACGTTGCGCCAGATCCTGGCGATGCGTCCGTCGCGGCCAATCAGGAACGTGGCCCGCTCGACGCCCATATAGGTGCGACCGTAGAGCTTCTTTTCCACCCACAAACGGTAAGCTTCGATCACTTTGCGCTCTTCGTCGGCGACGAGGTCGACGCTCAGATCGTATTTCGCCTTGAATTTGTCGTGTTTCTTGACGCTGTCCGGCGAGAGCCCGATGACGACGGCGCCGGCCTTCTCGAACTCCGGCTTCAACTGCGAAAAGCCGATCGCCTCGTTGGTGCAGCTTGTGGTGTCGTCCTGTGGGTAGAAATAGAGTACGATGGGTTTTCCCAGCAATGCGGCGAGGCTGAGTGAACCGCCGCCGTCGCGCGGAAGATCGAACTGCGGCGCAACATCGCCCACGTCGAGGTCAGCCATACCGATGCCCTTGTTTGAAGTTACGCGCCAGGCTGCATCGATATAATGTCGAGCGGGGATTCGTCCACGATCGAATTCGTTTCAACGGAAGATTGCGTGGATCAGGAGCTACCGCAGCACGAGAAGATCAGGTTCAGGCGTGACGAGATCACCGACCTGGGAACCTTTCCGTCCGCGTGCCGCGTCCCGCCGCTCGGCCAGGCGTCGATCGGTCGCGGCGTCCGTTTGATGGCGCGGCTGTTTGCCGGCCTTGTCGCCCTTGTGCTGCTGGCTGGCGCCGGCGTCTACGCGATCGGCGTGTCCGGCTTCGGCTCGGAGCGGCTTCGCGCGGAAGCCGAAACGGCAATCGAGAGATTGGCCGGCTTCGATGTCGACGTTGCCGTCGGGCCGGCCCGGCTGACGCTTGACGGGTCGAGCTTCATTGCGCTGCAGGTCAGCGACGTCAGCCTCAAGACCGCCGACGGAAAACCAATGGCCGATGCCGGCCGGGTCCGCTTCGGCATCCGGCTGATCCCGTTGCTTTCGGGCGAGGTACGGCTGACCAGCGCCCGGATTTCCGACGCGCACATCGTCATGGCGGCAATGCCGTCCGGCGGCGACTGGACGGCCGAGCTGCGCAACCAGGACGGCCTCATCGATCCGGAAAAACTTTCCGCCGCCGTCTTCGCCAACCTCAACCGCGCGCTCGACGCGGTGCGCGAGGATTCGATGCGCCAGATCGATCTGCGCAACGTCGAGCTGGCACTGCCCGAGACCGGATCGGTCAAGTCGGTCACCATCGCCGACGCCTCCGTCTCGCAGTCGGGACCGGGAAGCATGGAGTTTTCATCCGACGCGGATGTCGACGGCAGGGCGCTTACCATCGCCGCTTCCGCCACCCGCGATCCGGCGACGCGACGCATCACCACGCTGGACGCCAGCATCCAGGCAGCGGACGCCGACACTGCGACAGGTGGCAAATTGGGTGCGATCGCCTTGAAGCTGGCGGGGTCGGAAGGGACCGGCGACAACGGTTCGCGGCTGACCGCTGCCCTGTCACTGACCGGATCGGTCCTCGATCTCGGTTCGCGCGGCCTGCTTCCGGCCGACATCGATCTCGATGCAACACTCGTCGCCGGGTCGAACAAAATCCAGGTCGACAGTTTGCTGGTGAAAACCGGCCGCTCGACCTTCGATTTCGCCGGTTCGATCGGGCCGAAGCCGGCTACCGGCGCAGCGGGCGAGGAGCCATCCTATCGTTACGACCTGACCAGCGACGGTTCGACCCTGGCGCCTTCGGATTCGCCGGAGCCGGCGCTCAGCTTCATTGCCCGTATTGCCGGCGTCTACCAGCCGACGAGCCAAAAACTGGTCGCCGAGCAGATCGGCGTCCGGTCCGGACCGGGCAGCGAAGTGCTGGGCACGGCTTCGGTTTCATTCGTCGCCAACCAGGCGCCGGGCATATCGGTGGCGCTCAATGTCCACGACATGCCGGTCTCGCACGTCAAGCAATTATGGCCCTGGTTTTCGGCGCGCAATGCCAGGCTGTGGGTGCTCAAGAACCTGTTCGGCGGCCGCGTCGTCGATGGCAGCCTGCAGTTCCAGGTCGTGCCCGGACGGCTCGGCAACGGCGTGCCGCTTTCGGCCGATGAAGTGTTCGGCCGATTCCAGGTCGAAGGATCGCGCTTCGACACGGCCGGTCGCATTCCGCCGATCCGCGATGCCGTCGGCGTCGTCGGCTTCCACGGCAATGACGTCGACGTCGCGCTGTCGTCGGGCAGCGTCTATATGCCGAGCGGCCGCACGGTGGCGGCGAGCAACGGCACGCTCACCGTCAAGGCGGCGAACCATCCGCCGGTGATCGGCGCGCTCGACATCGATGTCGCCGGCGAGGCGCCGGCAATCGCCGAGCTGGCATCCTTTGACCCGATCAACGCCATGCGCCATGTCGGCCTGCTGCCGGACGACCTGTCCGGCACGGTGACCGGCCACGTCAAGGCCGATATTCCGCTGCAGTCCGGTGTCGACTCTTCCAAACTCGATTGGCTGGTGGCGCTCGACTACAAGGACCTGTCGCTGGGCAAGCCGTTCGAGGGCCAGACGGTCAGCCATGCCGACGGCTCGATCACGGTCGCGCCCGACCGGGCGGTGATCTCGGCCAAGGCGCTGCTCAACGGCATTCCGGCCGAGCTCGACCTGATCGAGCCGCTCAGGGATGGCGGCCCGCCGCGCAGTCGTAAAGTGGCGCTGGTGCTCGACGACAAGACGCGCGCCACCGCCATGCCTGGCCTGTCGACGCTGCTTTCCGGAACCATCAAGGTGGCGATCGACAAGAGTGGCACCGGCAACCAGAACGTGTCGGCCGACCTGACCAATGCCAGGCTGGACATTCCCTGGGCCGGCTGGAGCAAGGGCCCCGGCATTCCCGCCAAGGTGGTCTTCGCCATGGCGAAGACCGGCGACACCACGACGCTGTCCAATTTCGAACTCGACGGCAAGACCTTCTCCATCGACGGCAGCGCCGTGCTGGTCAACGGCGCCTTGTCCTCGGCCCGGTTCAGCAAGGTCACGTTGAACAGGGGCGACGACGTCGCCGTCTCGGTGAAGCGGTCGGGCAAGGCCTATGCGGTCGAGGTCAGCGGCAGCGCGCTGGACGCACGCTCGCTGATCAAGCAATTCACGTCCGATGTCGACACCGCCACTAAGACCACCGGCGTCGATGCGATCTCGGTCAGTGCCGACGTCAGCTCCCTGACCGGCTTCCACGACGAGGTGCTGTCGAATTTGAAGCTCGACTACAGCGCCGCAGGCTCCCGGGTGAACGGGCTCAAGGTGAGCGCCACGGCAAGTTCGGGAGCCGCCATCACCATCAGCAACACGGCCGGCGGCGGCCTGCGCACGCTCAACATGAAGTCGGCCGACGCCGGCGCCATACTGCGCTTCCTCAACATCTACGAGCATATGGAAGGCGGCTCGATCACGCTGGCGCTCACCGGGGCCGGCGACGGTCCGATGAAAGGCCAGGTCGACGCCAAGAACTTCTTTGTCGTCAACGAGCCGAAGCTCGCCTCGATCGTGTCGACGACGCCGGCCGGCGACAACCGCAGCCTCAACGAGGCGGTCAAAGGCAATCTCGACACGTCGAGGGTGAAGTTCGAGCGCGGTTTCAGCGAGATCGATAAGGGCAGCGGCTATCTCAAGCTGCGCAACGGCGTGCTGCGCGGCTCGCGCATCGGCACCACCTTCCAGGGCACGCTCTACGACCAGAACAACAATATGGACATGACCGGCACGTTCATGCCGGCCTACGGCGTAAACCGCATCTTCGGCGAACTGCCGCTGATCGGCGCACTGCTCGGCAACGGCCGCGACCGCGGCCTGATCGGCGTCACCTACAGGCTCAAGGGCAACGCCAACAAGCCGAACCTGGAGGTCAATCCGCTATCGGTGATAGCGCCCGGGATTTTCAGGTCGATCTTCGAGTATCGCTGAGGTCAAAACCCAATTACCTCGAGCGACCGAGTTTTGATCTTAAGCGGCCGCTCGTCCGCCCCGCGAATTCACGCCCATGATCCAAAGGCGACTGACGTCCGCCCGGGCCTAAATGGCCGCTTTGCGCCTAATGCACGAACCCGCTTCGCGGGAGAGGCGCCTCGTTCTGAGATGGCGCGACTGCCATTTTGACTTGAGCGGGTAGAGGGGTCGATCTGACCATGGAGTTCCCTTCAACGAGAGGAACTCGCCATGGCT
>NZ_JAMYLV010000017.1:0-117866 GCF_040318195.1 Mesorhizobium sp. M1273
AGGATTGCCGCGCATGATGCCTCGACATCGGAGCCATCACTTCTGTCGCCAATACACGTCACCGCGCTCGCCGCCGATCTCAAGGCTGTATGGGCGGCGCCGACGACGGATGCAAGGCTCAAGAAGCGCATCGTTCGCACCGTCATCCGGGAGGTGGTCGCCGATATCGATGACGAAGCGTCAGAGATCGTTCTTCTGATCCATTGGGTTGGCGGCGTCCATACTGAACTGCGCCTGCCGAAGCGGCGCCGTGGACAGCGCAACAGCACGTCCGGCGATATCATCGCGGCCGTCCGCCAACTGGTGCTCATCGCCAATGATGATCTGATTGCTGGCATCCTCAACCGCAATGGACTGGTGACCGGCCACGGCAATCGATGGACACGCGAACGGGTCACCGCGCACAGGTCGCATCATAAGATCCCTGTCTTCCGGCCAGCGGCGGACGGCAAAGAGCCATGGCTTAACCTGAACAAGGCGGCGCGCCTTCTCGGCGTTGCACCGAAGACCCTCAGGCTCGCCGCCGAGGCGGGCGAGATCGAAGGCGTTCATCCTCTGCCGGATGGTCCATGGGTCTTCAGCCGATCAACGCTTGGCGAACCTGCGGCACAGCGCATCGTTCATCGCGCGCGGCAAAACCCAAAATACCCCACGGGATCGCATCCAGATCAGCAAAACCTATTCACTTCAACGACATAGACAGATGGGTGTTATGAAACAGGATTGTAGTCGGCGCGCCACAGGGCGATGGCGACGCGTGCCTGAGCCAGCGCAGTAAACAGCGTCTCGTTGAGCAGTTCATCGCGTAGTCGGCCGTTGAAGCTCTCGATGAAGCCATTCTGCATCGGCTTGCCGGGCGCAATGTAATGCCATTCGACGCGGTTCTGATCCGCCCAGGAGAGGATGGCGTTCGAGGTGAACTCGCTGCCATTGTCGCTGACGATCATTCTCGGCCGGCCGCGCTCGGTGATGAGCCGGTCCAATTCGCGGGCAACCCGCATGCCCGAGAGAGACGTATCAATGATGAGTGCCAGGCACTCTCTCGTGCAGTCGTCGACGACGGCCAGGATGCGGAAGCGGCGCCCGTCTGTGAGCTGGTCGGATACGAAGTCGAGCGACCAGCGCTCGTCGGGCCTCAGCGGCACCACCATCGGCGCCCTGGTCCCGATCGCCCGTTTGCGGCCGCCACGCGGCGAACGGCGAGCTTCTCCTCCCGATAGAGCCGGAACAGCTTCTTGTGGTTCACGACCAGGCCCTCCCGCCTCAGCATCACGAGAAGACGCCGGTAGCCGAACCGGCGACGCTCCTGCGCGATCGCCTTCATCCGCTCGCGAAGCTCGCGGTCGTCCGGCCTGCTGGTCTCGTAGCGAACCGTCATGCGGCAACAGCCGATGGCTTTACACGCCCGCCGTTCGCTCATCCCGAAGCCTTCCTTCAGGCGAGCGACAGCTTTCCGCTTGGCCGCGGGCGTCACCATTTCTTTCCCACAAGATCCTTCAACGCGGCATTGTCGAGCATGGCGTCGGCCAGAAGCCGCTTCAGCCGCGTGTTCTCGTCCTCCAGAGCCTTCAGTCGCCGAGCCTCGGAGACATCCATCCCGCCGAAGCGGGCCTTCCAGTTGTAAATCGAGGCGTCGCTGACCCCGTGCTTGCGGCACAGATCGGCAACCGATACCCCGGCCTCATGTTCCTTCAAAATTCCGATGATCTGCTCTTCAGAGAAGCGGCTACGTTTCATGTCCTGGTCCTCTCGATGGGCCAGAACGAACTTCAAACCGGATTAGATCAGAGGGGCAAGGTCACGGCCAACGCGGCCAATGTTGCGGATATTAAGTCAAATTTTACCGAACTGGCGCCATGGCTTCAGTCAAGGCTGGTTGTATCCGCCAATGCGTTCGACGTATGGAGTAACGATGCGGTCTGTCCCGACGATCTTGGCCGCATTCATGCTCGGCACCTGCGGCGTTGCCAAGGCCGGCGAGGGCACCTTCGGCTGGCTGTCCGGAGACTGGTACCTGACCGTCGGTGCCACCGGCATGGTTGCTCCGAATTTCGAGGGCGGCAAGAAGTACCCGCTCAGTGCCTCGCCGATCATCTCGCTCGGCAAGGCTGGTCCCGCGGCGCGCTTCACCTCGCGCAACGACAATATCTCATTGGCATTGATCGACGATGGCGGCGTCCGCGCCGGCCTGACAGGCAAGTTCCTGTTTTCCCGCGACGGTGGTGACGCCGACGAATTGAAGGGTCTCGACCCGGTGCGCTGGGGCGGCGAGGCCGGCGGCTTCTTCGAATTCTATCCTTTGGATTGGCTGCGTGCCCGCGCCGAAATGCGGCACGGCATTCGCGCCCATAACGGTTTTGTCGCCGACATCGCCGCCGACGCCTTTTACGATGTGACGCCCGACGTCAGGATTTCGGCCGGACCGCGCGTTTCGTTCGCCTCATCGGACTATTTCGACGCCTATTACGGCGTTGATGCCAAGGAGTCCCTGGCCTCGGGACTCAGCGAATATCATCCCGGCGGCGGGGTGAAGTCGGCGGGCCTGGGCGGCGCGGTGACCTGGAAGGTGACCGAGCCGATGACGGCCAGTCTGTTCGGCGAATATTCCCGCCTGATGGGCCCGGCCGCCGATTCCAGCCTGGTCAAGGAGCGCGGCTCTAGGGATCAGTTCATGATCGGCGTGTCGACGACCTATCGCTTCGATTTCTCGATGTGATGTCTCAGGTTATATACTGCGCGCAGCCGCATGGCTCAGGCGACTATGCCGTAGGCGATGCGGTTGAGTTCCTCTTCCACAAGCATCGCACCTGTTTCGGATTGTAGGAGATTGATGGGCGCCTCGTTGAGCACCCGACTTCGCTTGCGCAGCCAGCGCTGCGCCCTTTCATGGTTGCCGAAAACACGATCCGCCATCGTTGAAATACGAAGTCGCAGGGCGCGTTCGGACTCAGTAATCGTCAGAGTCACATTTCGTTCTTCCGGCGCGCTAACTGTGAAATGTAAACCGCAGTTGGTACATGCTCTTAGGAGGAAGCATCAGAGTTCGGGCTTTTCAATAGGGCCGGCCTCGTTTAAAAGCCCGGTCATGACGCACTTTATCAGCGCATTCGCGACTGCGATACGAATTACAGGCCCGGTGTTCCGGGCGGCCTGACCGCCGCCGGAGCCGCCGGGAATCTTGCGCGCGGCCTCTCGCGCTTTTTCCAGATCATGATAGTTCAACGCCCGGGCTCTTTTGCCGCCGGCAACGCATATGGCAGACGAATGACTGATACCGAGACCGCCGAGACGATCGATTATTCCAAAACGCTCTACCTGCCGCAGACGGATTTCCCGATGCGCGCCGGGTTGCCGGAAAAGGAACCGCTGCTGGTCAAGCGCTGGCAGGACATGGACCTTTACCGCAAGTTGCGCGAAGACGCAGTCGGCCGCGAAAAATACGTGCTGCACGACGGCCCGCCCTACGCCAATGGCAACATCCATATCGGCCACGCACTGAACAAGATCCTCAAGGACGTCATCACCCGCTCGTTCCAGATGCGCGGCTATGACTCGAACTATGTACCAGGCTGGGATTGCCACGGCCTGCCGATCGAATGGAAGATCGAGGAGCAGTACCGCGCCAAGGGCAAGAACAAGGACGAGGTGCCGGTCAACGAGTTCCGGCAGGAATGCCGTGAGTTTGCGGCGCACTGGATCAAGGTGCAGGGTTCCGAATTCCAGCGGCTCGGCGTCGTCGGCGACTTCGACAATCCCTATACGACGATGGCTTTCCATGCCGAGGCGCGCATCGCCGGCGAGCTGCTGAAATTCGCCATGTCCGGCCAACTCTATCGCGGCTCCAAGCCGGTGATGTGGAGTGTGGTCGAGCGCACCGCGCTGGCCGAGGCGGAGGTCGAATACCAGGACTATGAGTCGGACACGATCTGGGCGAAGTTTCCGGTCGTCAGCCTCGCTCGCCAGGTCATCAACATCAAGGATGGGCAGCCAGCCCTTGATCCCAAGCTGACGCAGACGTCGCTCGATCTGCTTGATGCCAACGTCGTCATCTGGACGACGACGCCGTGGACGATCCCCGGCAACCGCGCCGTCAACTACTCGCCGCGCATCAACTATGGTCTCTACGAGGTTACGGCGGCCGAGAACGCCTTTGGTCCTCAGCCCGGCGAAAAGCTGATCTTTGCCGAGAAGCTTGCGGACGACGCTGCCGCGAAGGCCAAGGTCACTCTGAATCGGCTTCGCAGCGTTGGCGCCGAAGAGCTTGAAAACCTTACGCTTTCGCATCCCCTCAAAGCTCTGGGTGGCGGCTACGATTTCCCCGTGCCGATGCTCGCCGGCGATCACGTCACCGACGATGCCGGCACCGGTTTCGTCCACACCGCGCCGGGACATGGCCGCGAAGACTTCGACGCCTGGATGGATGCTGCCTCTGATCTTCGCCAGCGTGGCATCGACACCGCGATCCCCTTCACCGTCGACGATGCCGGCTTCTTCACCAAGGACGCGCCGGGCTTCGGCCAGGATCGCGAGGGTGGAGCGGCGCGCGTCATCGACGACAATGGCAAGAAGGGCAACGCCAACCAGGCTGTCATCGACGAGCTGATCAAGCGCAACGCGCTGTTCGCGCGCGGCCGCCTGAAGCACTCTTATCCGCATTCCTGGCGCTCGAAGAAGCCGATCATCTTCCGCAACACGCCGCAATGGTTCGTCTATATGGACAAGGAGCTTGGCGACGGCACGACGCTGCGCAGCCGCGCCCTGAAAGCCATCGACGATACCCGCTTCGTGCCCGCCGCCGGCCAGAACCGCATCCGCGCCATGATCGAGGAGCGCCCCGACTGGGTGCTGTCGCGCCAGCGCGCCTGGGGTGTGCCGATCGCCGTCTTTGCCGATGCCGACGGCAATGTGCTGCGCGACGAGGCAGTCAACCGGCGCATCATGGACGCCTTCGAGAAAGAAGGCGCCGACGCCTGGTTCGCCGCCGGCGCCACGGAGCGGTTCCTCGGCAATCACGATGCCTCGAAATGGCAGCAGGTCATGGACATCCTCGATGTCTGGTTCGATTCAGGCTCGACGCATGCCTTCACGCTCGAGGACCGGCCCGACCTGAAATGGCCGGCCGACGTCTATCTGGAAGGCTCCGATCAGCATCGCGGCTGGTTCCACTCCTCGCTGCTCGAAAGCTGCGGCACCAGGGGCAGGGCGCCCTACGACACCGTCGTCACCCATGGCTTCACCATGGATGAGGAGGGGCGGAAAATGTCGAAGTCGCTCGGCAACACCGTCGTGCCGCAGGACGTCATCAGGCAGTCCGGCGCCGACATCTTGCGGCTGTGGGTGGTGACGACCGATTATTGGGAAGACCAGCGGCTCGGCAAGAACGTGCTGCAGACCAATATCGACGCCTACCGCAAGCTGCGCAACACCATCCGCTGGATGCTGGGCACGCTCGCCCACGACGATGGCGAGGAGGTGCCGCTGGATAAGATGCCTGAACTGGAGCGGCTGATGCTGCACCGGCTCGCTGAACTCGATGAGGTCGTACGCTCGGGCTACGACGCGTTCGAATTCAAGCGCATCACCCGCGCGCTGCTCGACTTCATGGTGGTAGAGCTGTCGGCCTTCTATTTCGACATCCGCAAGGACGCGCTTTACTGCGAAGCGCCTTCCAGCGTGAAGCGCAAGGCTTCCGTGCAGGTGGTGCGCCATCTCTTCGACTGCCTGGTGAAATGGCTGGCGCCGATGCTGCCCTTCACCATGGAAGAGGCTTGGCTCGACCGTCATCCGGATGCGGTCTCCGTGCATCTCGACCAGTTCCCGGAAATCCCGGCGGACTGGAGGAACGAAGCGCTGGCGGAGAAGTGGCGCAAGGTTCGGCAGGTTCGCCGTGTCGTCACCGGGGCGCTGGAAATTGCCCGCGCGCAGAAGGTCATCGGCTCTTCGCTGGAAGCGGTGCCGGTCGTTACCCTCGACGATGCCGTGCTCGAAGCGGCGATCGCCGATGTCGATATGGCCGAGATGGCGATCACCAGCGATCTGGTAATCGTGCACGGCAAGGCGTCGGCGGGCAGCTTTACCCTCGACGACGTCAAGGGCGTCGCCGTGGTCGTCGAGAAGGCGGAGGACCGTGGCCTGGTGAAGTGCGCGCGCTCCTGGCGCTACACCGCCGATGTCGGCTCAGATCCGGAATTCCCGGATGTTTCGGCCCGTGACGCCGCTGTTCTGCATGAGCTGAAGGCTTTGAGCCGTCTTTAAGGCGGTGCACAAATGCCACGGCGGGCGGCCGATCGGCACCCGCGCGTTGCCCTTAACGAGTGGTTGAGGTAAACACGCGAAACTCCGGACGACAAATTGTCGCCGGAATTCCGTCGGAAGAGCATAGGCGATGGGGACCGGACCTTTCTTTGGCCGGCGGCAATCGAGAGGCTGTCTACAGTGGGACTTTTTGGCATGACCGAGAGAACTTACGCGCGCGTTGCGCTGCTGGCGCCGCTTGTCGTATCGGGCCTCGCTTTGTCCGGCTGCATGGGCTCGCCCACTTACGGGACCGACAAGACCGCGGGCGCGCAGCTTGCCGGCGACCTCACCGGGGCTTTTTCCTTCGCACCCAAGCGCAAGGATAGTATCGACTACAAGCCGCGCCCCACGCTGGTGAAGCCAGGGCCGGGGCAGAAGGAAGTCTTGCCGCCGCCGCAGGAAAGCATCGAGACGGCGAGTGCCGAATGGCCCGAATCGCCGGAGCAGCGCCGTGCCCGCCTGCGCGCCGATGCCACCCTGCATCAGGACGACCCGGCCTACCAGGCGCAGGTCATCGATGACGTGCAGACGGATCCGGCGTCGGTCAAGGCCGCGCTGAAGCTGTCGGGCTCGAGCCACCCGCCAGCCTGGACTCCGGCCGATTCGGACAAGAGCCGCGCCGCGGAAATCATGCGCCGCCGGGCTGAAGGCAAACAGGGCGACCCGACCACCCGCAGATATCTGAGCGAGCCACCGGTGCAATACCGCGCTGCCGCCGCCACCGCGCCGCAGGGTGACCTCGGCGAGGACGAGTACAAGAAGGAACGCCGCCTCAAGAGGGAGGCGGCCGCCAAGAGTAAGAGCGGCGGCATGTTCGACTGGCTGCCCTGGTAGGCTGACGGCGCCAGAGACGTTCTTGCCCTGGATTGGCTGACTTGGATGGACCGTCTGCTGGACCAGAAAATCAGGCTCCGCGTCGCTCGCGAAAAAAGTCCTTCAGCAATGCTGCTGCGGCGTTCTCGGCCATGCCCGGATAGATGTCGGGCACATGGTGGCAGGTCGGTGACGTGAAGAAGCGAACGCCGTTGACCACTGCGCCGCCCTTCTCGTCCGCAGCGCCGAAATAAAGCCGGCGCAGCCTGGCGAAGGAGATGGCGCCGGCACACATGGCGCACGGCTCCAGCGTCACATAGAGATCGTGGCCGCTGAGCCGCTCGCTGGAAAGCTTGCGGCAGGCCTCGCGGATCGCCAGCATCTCGGCATGGGCGGTGGGATCGGCAAACTCGCGGGTGCGGTTGCCGGCACTCGCAACGACCGTATCGCCGCCGACGACGACCGCGCCAACCGGCACCTCGCCACGCTGGGCGGCGGCTTCGGCTTCTTTAAGCGCCAGCGCCATGAAATCCTGCCGCTTCACGCGGTTTCCATTCCGATTATCTCCTCGCCACTAGAGCGCGATCCTGTTACTACCCGCGCAAACGAGCAAAGGCCACATGGACGACAAAAACAAGAAATTCCCGCGCAAGGCCGGCCCGAAGCCGGCAGGGTCGCGTGGTCGCGATAGCGCTCCCGGCAAGGGCGGCAAGCCGCCCTTCGGCGCCAAAAAACCCTACACTCCGCGCGGCGACCGGACGGCGGCCGCCGAAGGCGAACGGCCGAAGCGCGACTTCAAAGGCGGCGACCGGCCATTCAGCAAAGGGCCGCGTCCGGAAGGCAAGCCTTATGAACAGCGCGAGGGTCCACGCAAGCCTTATGCGCCGCGCGGCGACCGGCCGGCAGCTGCCGAAGGCGAGCGGCCGAAGCGCGACTTCAAAGGCGGCGACAGGCCGTTCAACAAAGGGCCGCGTCCGGAGGGCACGCCTTATGAAAAGCGCGAAGGTCCGCGCAAGCCTTACACTCCGCGCGGCGACCGGCCGGCAGCTGCCGAAAGCGAGCGCGGCGAGAGGCGCTTCGACCGTCCCAAGCGTGATTTTGGCGATCGTCCCAAGCGTGATTTTGGCGGCGATCGACCGCAAGGGGCACAAAGGGCACAGGTGGCATCGGAAGGCGGCTTCAAGCCGCGCCCGCGTCGCGTCGAGGCAACGGAAGAAGCCGGCGAACGCATTGCCAAGCGGCTGGCGCGTGCCGGTCTGGCCTCGCGCCGCGACGCCGAGGAACTGATTGCGGCCGGCCGCGTCAAGGTCAATGGCAAGGTGTTGTCCTCGCCGGCCTTCAATGTCATGCCCGGCGACATCATCCATCTCGACGGCATGGAGATCCCGCCGATCGAGCGCACCAGGCTGTTCCTGTTCCACAAGCCGGCCGGCGTGGTCACCACCAACCGCGATCCCGAAGGCCGCAAGACCGTCTTCGATGTGCTGCCGCCCGGGCTGCCGCGGCTGATGACCATCGGCCGGCTCGACATCAACACCGAAGGCCTGCTGCTGCTCACCAATGATGGCGGCCTGTCGCGCGTGCTCGAACTGCCGGCGACCGGCTGGTTGCGACGCTACCGCGTGCGCGTTCACGGCAAGGTCGAGGAAAGCGCGCTTGCCGGCCTGCGCGAAGGCATTGCCGTCGACGGTGTCTTTTACGGCGCCATCGAAGCGACCCTCGACCGCGAGCAGGGTTCGAACGCCTGGCTGACACTCGGTCTGCGCGAAGGCAAGAACCGCGAGGTCAGGAACATCCTGGGCGCGCTCGGTCTCGACGTGACGCGGCTGATCCGCATTTCCTACGGGCCGTTCCAGCTCGACGATTTGCCGGAAGGCCATGTGCTGGAGATCAAGGGCCGCGTGCTGCGCGACCAGCTCGGCGAGCGCCTGGTCGAAGAGTCCGGCGCCAATTTCGATGCCGATATCGCCAAGCCGTTTTCCAACAAGCCGGTCAGGCGTGAGCGCGAGGAGGAGCCCGAGCGGCCGAAATTCACCCGCGACGGCGAACGCCGGCCGATCGGCGAGGGCGGCCTGATCAAGAACCGCAAGCGGCGCGAGGGCAGCCGCGACGAAGCGCTCGGCAAGCTGTCGACAAGCCCTGACAGGAGCTTTGCGCCAAAAAAGAGCTTTGGCGAGCGTGGCCCCAGACCTGAACGCAGCGACTTCGGGGACAAACCCCGTGGCGACAAGCCTCGTGGCGGCTTCGGTGGGAAAAAATCCGAACGCGAGCAGCGGCCGATCGAGCCGCCGGGCCAGCGCAAGGCCAATGTCTGGATGGCGCCGGGCGCACGGCCGATCGGCAAGGGCAGGGCGGAGGCAGATGCCGCCAAGGCGGCAGAAAACAAGGCGCGCAAGGCCTCGTTCAAGCCGTCTTACGGCAAGCCCGGCGGCAAGCCGCAAGGCGGCGGTGCAAAGCCGTTCGGCAAACCGCGTGGCGAGCGCCCGGATGGCGGTGGCGACCGGCCGCGTGGCGGCCCGAAGGGAAGCAATGCGGATCGTCGGCGGTGAGTTTCGCGGGCGTCCGCTGGCGACGCCCCGCACCTTTGCCATCCGCCCGACCACCGACCGCACGCGTGAGGCGGTCTTCAACGTGCTGGCGCATCGCTTTCCCGAAAGACTGGACGGCGCGCGCGTGCTCGACCTGTTCGCCGGCACCGGCGCGCTCGGCCTCGAAGCGCTGTCGCGCGGCGCCTCCTACGCTGTCTTCATCGAGGAATCCGCCGAAGGGCGCGGCCTGATCCGCACCAATGTCGAGGCCTTCGGCCTCACCGGCTGCACCAAGATTTTCCGCCGCGACGCGACGGGCTTGGGCGAGGCGGGCACCATCGCCGCATTCGGCCTGGTCTTCGCCGATCCGCCCTATGGCAAAGGCCTTGGCGAACGCGCGTTGCGCTCGGCCAAGGCCGGTGGCTGGCTCGCCCCCGGCGCGCTCTGCGTCGTCGAGGAAGCGGCGGCGGCGCCGTTCGAGGCAGGGCCGGGCTTTTCGGTTGTCGACGAGCGCAACTATGGCGAGACGGTCATCCGGTTCATCGAGGCCGCCTGAGTTCGGCTTCCACGGTGGCGCCTTCAAAATGACGAACAATTCGCTTTGCCTCGACCAGCAACCCCGCCTATCGTCCCACCACAAACCGGAGCCATCTATGACATTTCAGGCTGAATGGCTGCGCGGAACGCTCTTGGGACTGGCTCTGGTGATGGCCGCGCCGGCTCTGGCGGATAACAATCCTGACGATGGCGTCGTGACCGATTTCCTGCTCGACAACGGCATGGAGGTCGTCGTCGTCCCCGATCACCGCGCCCCCATCGTCACCCATATGGTCTGGTACAAGATCGGCAGCGCCGACGAGCCGCCGGGCAAGTCCGGCATTGCCCATTTCTTCGAGCATCTGATGTTCAAGGCGACCAGCAACCATGCGGCGGGCGAACTCGACCGTGCCGTCGCCGCCATCGGCGGCTCGGACAACGCCTTCACCTCCTACGACTACACCGCCTTTCACGAGACGGTGGTGCCGCAGGCGCTCGGTGAGATGATGGGCTTCGAGGCCGACCGCATGCGCAATCTCATCCTCAACGACGATGTCATCAAGACCGAGCGGGACGTCATCCTCGAGGAGCGCCGCTCGCGCATCGATAGCAATCCGCAGGCAGTGCTCGACGAGGAAATCGACGCCACGCTGTGGCAGAACCAGCCGTACCGCATTCCGGTCATCGGCTGGATGCAGGAGATGGAGAAGCTGAACCGCACCGACGCGATGGCCTTCTACAACAAATATTATACACCCAACAATGCCGTGCTGGTGGTGGCCGGCGATGTCGAACCGGAAACGGTCAAGGCGCTGGCCGAAAAGACCTATGGCAAGATCGCGCGCGGCCCGGATCTGCCGCCGCGCATCCGCCCGGTTGAGCCCGAGCAGAACACCAGGCGCACGGTGACGCTGACCGACGGGCGCGTCAGCGTGCCGAGCTTTACCACGCAATGGGTGGTCCCGTCCTATCACACGGCAAAGCCCGGCGAAGCCGAAGCGCTCGACGTGCTGTCCGAAATCCTCGGCGGCGGCAACCGCAGCCGGCTCTACCAGGAGCTTGTCGTCAGGCAAGGCATCGCCGCCGAGGCCGGCGCCTTCTTCCAGGGCACCATGCTCGACGACACCAATTTCACCGTCTACGGCGCGCCGCGCGGCGATGCCAAGCTTGCCGACATCGAGGCCGCGGTCGACGCCGAGATCGCCCGCATCGCGAAAGACGGCGTCACCAGCGACGAGCTGGAAAAATCCAAGGACCGTTTCGTACGCTCGATGATCTTTGCCCGCGACAAGCAGGAGGACATGGCCAACATCTACGGCTCGACGCTCGCCACCGGCGGCAACGTCCAGGACGTCCAGCAATGGCCGGACCGCATCCGCAAGGTCACCGCCGACCAGGTCAAGGAAGTCGCTGCCCGCTATCTCAATCTCGACCACGCAACGACCGGCTATCTTCTGCCGCAAACCCAGGCTGGGAATTGATTTGATGATGAGTTTGAGCGTCGGCGCCGCCCCTCACCTGCCTGCCGGCATCCTCTCCCCGTATAGGGACGGGGAGAGGGGCGCCGTCATCGACGGTTTCGCCAATCTTCAGCGTTTGCAGAGCGAGCGCCGGGACAGCGGCCAGCCCCTTCTCCCCGTCACTATACGGGGAGAAGTGCCCGGCAGGGCGATGAGGGGCGGCGCCGACCTTGGCAATTGGCGCGCCGGCCCTCTTCTGGCCACCCTCATTCTCTCCCTCGTCTTTCTCCTCCTGCCGGCGCTTTCCGCTCGCGCCGCCATGAACATCCAGGAGGTGACCTCGTCGAAGGGCATCACCGCTTGGCTGGTGGAGGATTATTCGGTGCCGATCGTCGCCATCCGCTTCGTCTTCGATGGCGGCGCGACGCAGGACCCGCCCGGCAAGGAAGGGCTTGCCAATCTGATGAGCGGCCTGTTCGACGAAGGTGCCGGCAACCTCGACAGCGAGGCCTTCCAGATCAAGCTCGACGACGTCGGTGCAGAGATGAGCTTCGAGGCGCAGCGCGACGGCATCTACGGCTCGATGCGCATGCTGGCCGACCAGCGCGACGGCGCCTTCGACCTGCTGCGCGTGGCGGTCAACCAGCCGCGCTTCGACCAAGTGCCGATCGACCGCATCCGCGCGCAAATCCTGTCCGGCATCATCGCCAACGAGCGTGATCCCGACACGCTCGCCCAACGTAAATGGCTGGAAGCGATCTACGGCAGGCATCCCTATGCGCGGCCCGACCAGGGCACCAGGCAAAGCATCGCGACGATCACGCCGGCCGATCTCGCCGCCTTCCACAAGGCGAATTTCGCCCGCGACGGCCTGCATGTCGCGGTGGTCGGCGCCATCGACGCCGAGACGCTGAAGCAGAAGCTCGACCTGGTGTTCGGCAGCCTGCCGGAAAAGCAGGCGCTGACGCCCGTTCCCGACATCGAGCTGAAGCTCGGCCAGCAGCTCGAGGTCGTTTACGACCAGCCGCAGGCCTCGCTGCAACTCGCCTATCCCGGCGTGAAGCGGAATGCGCCGGATTTTTTCGCCGCGGTGCTGATGAACGAGATCCTCGGCGGCGGCACCTTCACCTCGCGGCTGTTCGACGAGGTGCGCGAGAAGCGCGGTCTGGCCTACAGCGTCAGCTCCGACCTCGTCGACCACCAGCATTCCGAGGCGCTGTCCATCACCACCTCGACCCGCGCCGACAGGGCGGCCGAGACGCTGGCCGTGGTGCGCGACGTGGTCAAGCGCATGGCCGAGGAGGGGCCGACCGAAGCCGAGCTGGCGGCGACCAAGAAATACATGATCGGCGCCTATGCCATAAACAATCTGAATTCCTCCGGCGCGATCGCCTCAACGCTGGTCGAGATCCAGCTCGGCAAGCTCGGCATCGACTACATGCAGCGCCGCGCCGCCCTGATAAACGCGGTGACGCTGGACCAGGTGAAAGCGGTGGCGAAAAAGCTGCTCTCCGCCGAGCCGGCCGTCATGGTGGTCGGGCCGAAGCTCGGCGCGGCCAACAAGGGATGAGCCCTAGCTTCGGCATCGCCTTTGGCGGCGGCGGGGCGCGTGGGCTGGCGCATATCCATGTCATCGAGGTGCTGGACGAGCTGGGCATAAGGCCGGCAGCAATCGCCGGCTCGTCGATCGGCGCCATCATGGGCGCCGGCATGGCCTCGGGCATGACCGGCAAGGACATCCACGACTATACGCGCTCGATCCTCGGCCGCCGCGCCGAAGTGGCGACGCGCATGTGGCGGGCGCGGCCCGGCACTTTTGCCGAGGCGATGCAGGGCGGCCTGCGGGTCAGCCAGTTCAATGTCGAGCGCATCCTCAAGGCGTTCCTGCCCGACGCCATTCCCGAGACCTTTGCCGAATTGAAGATACCGCTGAAGGTGACGGCAACGGACTTTTATGGCCACAAGCTCGCCGTGTTCGACGAAGGCGAGCTGCATTCGGCGCTGGCCGCCTCGGCGGCGATCCCGGCGGTGTTCCGTCCGGTGATGCGCGACGGCAGGCTGCTGATCGACGGCGGCATCTACAATCCCGTGCCGTTCGACCTGATCGAGCTCGACGCCGACATCATCATCGCCGTCGACGTGGTCGGCGCGCCGACCGAGGCCGGCCGCAAATTCCCGACCTCCGTCGACCTGATGTTCGGCGCCACGCAGCTGATGATGCAGTCGATCATCGCCAGCAAGCTGAACCAGAGCCGGCCCGACATTCTGATCCGGCCGGCCGTCTCGAAATACCGGGTGCTCGATTTCATGAAGGTCGAGGCGCTGATGGCCGAGACGGTGGCGATCAAGGACGAGCTGAAGCGCGAGATCGAGAAGGCGCTGAAGGCGCGGGAAGACGCTGCGGTCGAGGGCAGGCAGCGGACGGTGTAGGGGCGCTGCCAATCTCTCCCCTTGAGGGGGAGATGTCGCCGAAGGCGACAGAGGGGGTCGTCTCGCGTAATGCGCCAACCCCCCACTGCCGCAAGAGAGGAGCCGAGCCCGGTCGAACCGCCCCCTCTGCCCTGCCGGGCATCTCCCCCTCAAGGGGGGAGATTGGCTCATCACCCCATCCCAGCCGCATACTCCAGCGCCACCACGCCGTTGCTGAATTGCGTGGCCGAGATCAGCTCGAGCGGCAATTGCGCGCCGGGCGGGAACAGCAGCTTGCCCTGGCCGACGGCGCCGGGGTAGCTGAGCAGCCTGATGCGGTCGACCAGGCCATGGCGCAGCAATTCCTGCGCGACGCTGAGGCTGCCATGCACATAGATGTTGCCGCCGCTGCCTTGCTTCAGCCCTCTGACCGCTTCCGGCAACGCGCCCTGCAGCAGCTCGGCCGGCTGCCAGTCGAGCGCCTGCAAGCTGGTCGAGGCGACATATTTCGGCAGCGCATTGAACCGGTCGGCGAAATCTCCGGTCTCCTTGGGCCACGAGCCGGCAAAGATCTCATAGGTCGTGCGCCCCAACAGCATGGCGCCACTGTCGGCAAGCTCGTCGTCCTTGAACTTCTGCATCTCATCGTTCCAGGCCACGCTCGGCAGCTTCTCGACCTCGGCAATGCCATCGACGCTGATGAATTCGGTGATGATGAGTTTTCTCATGGCGGGTTCCTTTCTGGCAGGGCCGAATGGCGCGGGCCTTATGCGACATGCGCCGTCAACTAGCGCGGCGCTTTTTCAGGGGGAGGGTTTTCCCTGGTCGCTTCCAAAGACCGATACCGTGGGAAAAGCTTGTCCGACCTGCCCGTCGTTCGGTCATGCCACAAGGTCCGCATCGGGGGCCGGTCTTTTTTTGCCGATTGGATCTGGGTCGTAGCTACCAGCTGTCTACAGGTGGGCAATACCGGCTTTCAGCAGTCCTTCGCGGACGTGCTGCACATCAGACTCCTGGGCAAAGTGCAGGGTGGCGATAAATGAATCGAGGTCGAATTGGGGATCGAGCGTTCTGATCTTGCCTAGATGTGCCGCGGCCGCGATTTCGTCGCCGAGCCAGCCGTAGCAGGCAGCGGCGAAAGCGTGCTGAGCCGAGTCCATGGTTGACAGATGCATGAAAGCTTCGATCGCCTCGCCATACTGGCGCGCGGCGAAATGCGCCTTTCCCAGATGGCTCCAGAACCTCTCCGGGTGGTGCGGGTTCAACTGCATTGCCTTGCGGATCCATTCAATTCCCTCTTCCGGCCTGCCCAGCCACGTCAACAACTCGCCTTGCTGCACCACCACGAGGTCGTAATTGGGATTGAGGGCCAGCGCCCGCTCTTGATGGTAGCGCGCTGTGGTCAGCTCATTGTTGTTCACGTTCACTGCCGCGAGGATGCGATGGACATCGGCATCGTTGTTGTCCAGCGCCAGCGCCCTGTCCAGCGCCGCCATGATGTTGTTCCAGATAGCATCCCTGTCTTCGCACCAGTTATGGACCCAGGCCTGGCCAAGAATGCAGGCCCGCCAGGCATGGGCATGGGCATAATCGGGGTCGAGCGTGACGGCCCTTTCTATCAAGGTTTGCGCGCGTTCATTATCCGCAATCGTGCTTCGGTGATGCAGCACCTTGGCAGCAAGCACACATTCATACGCGGCCATGTTTGCGGGTTTCGCCCGCGCGAGCTGGTCCCGCTGAGCCGCCTCGACACGACCGGGC
The DNA here is from genome assembly GCF_040318195.1 of Mesorhizobium sp. M1273. NCBI lineage: Bacteria > Pseudomonadati > Pseudomonadota > Alphaproteobacteria > Hyphomicrobiales > Phyllobacteriaceae > Mesorhizobium > Mesorhizobium sp. M1273. The sequence continues at coordinate 15,806 of NZ_JAMYLV010000017.1, forward strand.
AGCGTGGCTGCGATCGCCGCGGTCACCTCATCCTGAATCGCGAATATGTCGTCCAGCTTCCGGTCATACTTGTCTGCCCAAATATGAGCGTCGTTCGCCGTGTCGATGAGCTGAACCGTCACGCGCACCCTGTCGCCGATCTTGCGGACGCTTCCCTCCACCAGGTATTGGACGGTGAGTTTCTCGGCCACCTCGCGCACATTCACGGCGCGGTTCTTGTAGACGAAGCTGGAATTGCGCGAGATGACGAACAGCTCATGGTGGCGGGACAGTTCGGTGATGATGTCCTCGGTCAGTCCGTCCGCGAAAAATTCCTGCTCGGGGTCGCCGCTCATGTTGGTGAACGGCAGCACCACTATCGAAGGTTTCGAGATGGATCGCTTCGCCTCGACTTCCGGCAGGACAGGACTGTCAAACCCAACGCGATAGAGGCGAACCGGGCGGCTGATGTTCTTCAACGTCTTCTCGCCCAGGTCCTCCATGGCAATTTCGAGACGGTCGGCAATCTGGGTTGCCACCGCTGCGGTCACACAGATACCGCCGACGTCGGCGAGTTGCTCGATGCGCGAGGCAATATTGACGCCGTCGCCGAAAATATCCTCATCGTCGAAAATGATGTCGCCGAGATTTATGCCGATCCTGAATTCGATACGCCGTTCTTGCGGCACATCCGAATTGCGCCGTTTCATGCGCTGTTGGATTTCCACGGCGCATTTCACGGCATCGGTCACGCTCTGGAACTCAACGAGCATGCCGTCTCCAGTGGTCTTGATGATCCGGCCCTTGTTCTTAGCGATGGCGGGATCGACCAGTTCTATGCGATGGGTCCGAAGACGTGCGAGCGTGCCGGATTCGTCGGCCTCCATCAGCCGACTGTAGCCCGCCATATCGGCAGCCAGAATTGCGGCTAGTCTCTGTTCCATCGCTGAACCACAAACCAAGCTTATCCTTCCAGAGCTGCCAAATCCAGCAATTTGGGCTTGTGGCTGAATCAAGAAGTCTTCCTACCGCCGCAGCAAGAAAGGGCGGATCAGAACCTTCCGCCTGGTGGCTGCGAACTCGATCGCATCAATCGCGGGAGGGATCCGCGCGGCGTCAAGCTCGTCGAGGCGACATGTTTCGGCAGGGCGCTGAACCGGTCGGCAAAATCTCCGGTCTCCTTGGGCCACGAGCCGGCAAAGATCTCATAGGTCGTGCGCCCCAAAAGCATGGCGCCGCTGTCGGCATGCTCGTCTTCCTTGAATTTTTGCATCTCATCGTTCCAGGTCACGCTCGGCAGCTTCTCGATCTCGGCGATGCCATCGACGCTCATGAATTCGGTGACGATAAGTTTCGCATGGCGGGCTCCTTTCGTTGGGGGCCGCGCCGGGCGGGCCTTCCAAGAACTGCGCCGTGAAAAGAAAATAGAGCAGCGCATTGTTGTTTTTAGTCGATATCAGACACGATCGTCGACCTCCGCTAGATAAGCATGATCAAGCAGACAGCCGGCCTGCCGATGCTGGTCGGCAGCGGTGTGACGCCCGCAATGGCCGAAGTAGACCTGCCACTCCCACAGGTCTGACGGTTTTTCAGGCCGCACTTTGCATGTTCTGTGGAAGGGCTATTTCAAGCACAGCAAGGGCTGATAACCCCACCGCATACCCCAATGCAGGGTGAACGGCATCGCCGATCCACTTCGCAAGATGTTTTCTCTTAACCGAAATGCTGGCCGGTGCGAAATCGAACCAGTCTGGAAATCCCTGAATACGAGCGGCTTCCCTAGGGGTAATTAATCGCCTTCGTTTAGGGTGAACATATCGGCCTTGCCCAGGGGTGCCAAAACCAGTTGTGATCGTCTGCGCGGGCCGATCCCAATGCATACGACCATAGACCGCTGTATAAGACGTTCCATTCTTATGACAGTCAGGGCGCTGAGCATCTGGTAGATCGTAAATATCATGGTCGAATAGATAGTCGATCCGCGCACCATTCACCTGTGTTACGGTGGGCGGCGAATTCACAAGTTCATCCGATCGAAGATCTATTAGGTCACCAATCGCCCACGAGATTGGCATTGCAGGCATTGCAAGTGTTCCGGCGTGTGTCGCCAGATGGTCAGGAGCGATCTGTCCACGCGTTGCAAGCAGAAAATGACGAGCGCGACGTTGTGCGGCCCCGAGATTGTCTGCCTTTAGTACGGACATGCTTGTGAAGTACCCGGCAGATTTAAGCAACGCCACGGCAGTAGCGACGACATCCGAATGAGAATTTTGTACGGTCGGGACGTTCTCAATTATAATGGCCTCAGCGCCAAGGGCGACTCCGAGGGCCGCAGCTGTCACGTAAAGGTCGTTCCTCGGATCCTGCCGACGGGTATGATTGTTGAGATTAGAATGTCCCTGACAAGGCGGGCCGGCAATGAAAAGGTCAACATGGCCAACATTTTCCAACTCTGGGTGCACGGTTTCCGGTTCATAGCCAAAGGAAGCGTTCTCCCCGCTACCGACTACATGGAAGTCGACAAGCGAGGAAGCGCTTGCGCCGATGGTTCGCCTAGCTCCCAAATTGTGCCGGTGGATTTCCATAGCCGTTATGTCGGTATCAATAATCAACGGGAACTCAATGTTCCTACCTATAGCTTCGGCGGCAAATTTGACGCCTAGCGCCAGTCCGCCTGAACCGCAAAAGGCATCGACCACTCGGAGTGGCGGTCTAGTATGAGCCGCCGGTGCCGCCTTCGCGCCGCGCAAGACAGATTGCCACCAGGCTGCATGGCCTTCAAAAACGTCGTCAGCGAGATTAGGGATGACGGTGTCATACTGCGTGTCAGAGACGCGGACGTGCCGAACCAATTCCTTTGCTCTGGTGGAGAACGAATGCTGCATAGACGACCTCACGGGATATCCGAGGCAATCCGCTCCCATTCCGACTCAATGAACTGCGTTGCCCGACTCTCACTCATTACCTCAAACATGAGATTTGATCGAGCTCTTTTCAGCTGCTTCGCCAACGCGCGTATCTGGTCTATCTTAAGGCGAGACTTGCGCTTCTTAGACAACGGGAATTGGAAAGAGATGAGAGCTCTGGCGAAGGTTCTCACATCGCCGTAACCCTGGCGGAAAAGATGACTTCGCCAAAAATCTATGTCACCAACGCGCGCCAAGTCGTACTCGTTGGATTGCGCCCGGTCAAAAGCGATTTCCGCCCTCAACCACAAGCGGTACAGCAAATTTTCAGCCGCCCCACCAATTCCAAAGTTCTTTAGATTTCTCTTCCGCCCGTAACGACCGTCGACCACTGGCAGGCAATGTGCCACCGAAAGCCAAATCCAGAACTCCGGATCGGCCAGTGCGATATGCGTCGGGAGTACCTGATGTACCAACGGTGATGCAGCCGCTTCGAATCTGCCTCCATCTAGTCCATGTTCGGATTTGCTAGACGCCAGTAGCTCTAGCAGCTGGGTAGAAAGATCTTCTGCAATACCGACCCAGTCCTCGTCAGAACCCTCGTCGTTAAACCGAATTTCGGGAAGGGCCTTTTGCTCCCCGCTCTCCGCAGGGCTGCGAAGGTATGTGCGAGCCTCGGCCTTGTTAACAATCGGGTAAGGCATGAAATATCCTATCTCAACGACTGAACGACGGATAAGCGGTCCTGCAGGAGCGCTTTGGCGCGCGCCGGGCTCGCGACGATCGATTTTAAATCTTCCAGCTTCATCGCGTTTTCTTTTCCGAGTTGCTTTAGAAGCGTTGTGAGTGGGCTATTTGGATGGGGCGCCTGTAAATCTTTCCAATCGTCGTAGCTGTCTGAAAGTACCGACTGAACGATCTCGGCTGCTAGCATCGGTTGAAACGCTTCACCTAGCGCCGGCGAGGAGACGAGCCGGTTATGCGCATCTAGATGGATGTATACAGTAGCGACGGAGCCTCCTTCTTCGGGCTCTTCAGCAATTCCGCCAGCGTATTCTACAAAGTAGAGAGTCTTCGCGGGAAGGCTTGCGGCAATCCAGTCTTCGTCGGTTCGCGTACGAAGGTCGAATAGCGTATGTGCAGAGCGAGACCGCAAGGCGAACGTTTTGCGAGCCACCCAATGGCCTCCAACGAACGGTGCACCTGGTATCGGAGCGCGATCGCTACGGAGGCACAAGGCCAGCGACAGCTCCAGGTTCCGGCCGCCAGCGAAATCCGATAGGACGTCGCTTCCTATATTCCATCTATCCGGTGGGTCGCCATCCCCGACGGTATATCGCTCTATAATCATTGAACGCTTAAGAAACGAATGCGTAGCGACTAGGACTACCTCCAGATCATCCGATGTTAGGCCGGCGGGCATCCAGTTTGAAGGGTCCGCCAGGACCGGGTGGACGGCCAGATCTAACTTTTGAAAATCGATTTCATCCAGATCGAAAGAGGTCTCGATTGAAACATCTCCATGCTTATACAATCTGATCGCGCTAGCCTGGAGCGCGTCTTCGGCCTTTTGCGCCTGAAAAAAAGGGCGCACTTCCCGCGGCTCTTCTCGATGCCATTTCGCGACCATCACTGTTCACCTACGGCTTCAATCTCAGGAACGAATCTAACTGTCCAAAGAGGGTTGTACGCCTCAGTGTCACATTTAAACTTGACACTTGTGTCAGGGGGTAGTTGGAAGACGCTCCAGTCGGGGTCACTGGAATCGGGTTCCAAAGCGACATCGGCTGCGATCTTCACAGCAAGAGATTCGCCTACATGCCCATCCTCAATCACAGGACAGCTAATTCTCACACGAATCCGAAGAGGCTCATCGCTCTCCTCGGCTTTCATGCGTACGCTAAACGAGGCTCTCAGCCTCAGAGAAGCTCCATCCGCCTCCGCGCGAGGCTCTTTGTCGTAAGTAAGGTGTATCGGTGCAGCCGATGCATCGTGCTTGGGCGGGGTGCCTTTTTTTGACGGTGTCAGAAAACTCGCGAGGGTTCGTTCAAGTAGAGTAAGGCGCTTGGGGCGTGGGGGAGGTGGTGGGATCGCCGTTTTCTGGGAATTTTTCACTGCACGCCGAATGCTCGAAAGCACTCTTGAGACGATAGCTTTCTTTTCGCCAGTTTGGTCCTGGAGCCGTCTTGCGTCTGGGTCCCACCTATCGTGCGCGGGCGGCTCAGCGGATCTCAGAATGTCGTCGATGCCGTCGGAAGCAATGAATGCGCCTGCCATCGTTGGCGACCCAACGTTCCACGCGCGATGATAAGCTACCACCATTAAAGGTGCTCTGATGAGAGCGACTGCATCCGCCCTTGCTTCCCCAACCACAAAATCGCCGTCGTCAGTCTGCTCAAGGACGGTGAGGCCCATCGTCCCTTCGTTCTTGCCGACAGTCTTCTGGAAGTGGGTTTTGTTGTTGGTCGGCGATATTCCCGCAGCAATATCGAACGCCTCAAGGAAAGGGCGCAGCTGGTCGCGCTTCCGAGGCCGAGGGTAAGACACCCCCCCATCCTCGCCGATGACCTTAACATCAAGTTTGTGGGAAATCAGCCGGGGCCACCACCAGTCTTCGACACCCTCCAAAATGCCCTGCGAGTTCAGCAACGAGTCCACAATGAGAACGGATGTTCCAAGGTCATCTAGATCCCTTTGCTCAAAACCCAAAGCGGCAGCCATTTCATCGGCCTCATCGCCAAGCAGCGGTTCTACTACCGGCTGCGCGTCAAGGCCTGGTGTCTTGTCATGACCAAACCAGGCTCGTCCGGTAAACGTGCGCTCGGAATGCTTGTGCTTTCTGTAGTAGCCGCAGCCGAACAATATTGAGATAGGCTCTCCTGCGCTGTCCTTTGTCCGGCTGTAGGCAAAGATCGTTAGTATGCCCGAGTTCGAACTATATACAGATTTTCCGTAACCGTAGGACCCCCCGGTGCCATGTTCGCTATGTTCCTTCCCGCCGTCGCCTAATGTCAGCAAAAAACGATAAAACTTGGAATCTGAGCTTGATGGATCGCCCGCAAGGCCCGTGGTATTATGGTCGTTCACAAAGAGCAGGCGAAGTGGAGCTTGGGGGTTCGACAAGCTGCCAATGCAGTTCGGCTCTCGAAAGCCAAGGCGATCGGACCGGCCTGCGATTGCCCCCAGCCCTGCCGCTTTTATGAACGCTGACTTGGCCTTGCCAGTAAGTGCCCTGCTGACAAATTCAACAGCGACCTTCCGGTCTTCGCCGTCGCGGGCGTCCACACTGTTCTGGATAGCCTCGCGGGCGACAACCCACTCCGGGTGCATACCCGAAGATGCCAAGGTATTGGTGTAAGCTTCGCCGACTGCTCCGCCCATGCGTGGATTGGCTTCAAACGCCCAATCAGGTTGCACCGTCCCCAGTTGTTTCGCCAATACGTTCAAGCGCACCCCCAACGAACTTTTGATTCTGCCTAACAGCTCGCGGCATTAGATAGAAAAGACTCGATCCTCTGCAACATGGAGCTCTGATCCGCAAGCTCGCATTGCCAGACAATCAATACTTGCCAACCACTTTGTTGCAGCTCATCCCGTTTCCGGTCATCACGCTGCCGGTTTCCCACGATTTTCTGCGACCAAAATTCCGATCTCGTCTTCGGCAAACTGCCCAATTTGCACGAGTGCCCATGCCAGAAACAGCCATGAACAAAGATCGCCACCTTTCTCCTAGGGAACACAATATCGGGCGTCCCCGGTAAATTTTTGACGTGTATCCGATACCTCCAACCCCTTGAATGAAGTAATTGGCGAATCGTCATCTCTGGCTTTGTATTGCGTTGCTTTACGCGTGCCATGAGCGCGCCGCGGCGTTCAGGCGACAGAGGGTCGGTCACAGCGACGCGCTATTCAATATGGAAACCTTGCTCAGCGCGAGCCCCGCTTTCACTGAAGCGCTCCTTAATGCCCTGGACAGCCTTCTGGAGCGCTTTCACGATCTTACGAGTGTCGTCTTCACTGAAGTCGTAGGCAGCCCTATTTGACAAATTCCCTACCAGCCGAATTTGTTCCAGCGCCTTTCCTACCCGTTGGTTAGCCAACTTGACAAACTTCGCCCGCTTATCGCGCATTAAATCCATTCCGAGTCAAAAACGCAAAACTTTGCACAAATGTCTCACACATTCTGAAAATGTGCAAGAAATATGCTGCGCTCAGCACGGATGTATCTTACAGGATGTCCCCAACCTCGGCAAAAGCAAGTCACACTCGGCCTAAATGTTGACGCTTGTCGCTCGGAAACCGAGGTCGGAGAGGGCTCAACATACCGCGAAAGTTCGGATCGGCAGCGCCATCATACCCCTTGCACATCTGCCGGTTTCATCCTAGCCTTCCCTCTGAGAAAACCTTTTCCCAAATCGCCTCGCATCCGCTGACCTCACCATTCAGCACCCTCGCGGCGGCATAAGAGAAAAGCTTTTCCCCCCTGGGCGGATCGATATCCAAATCATGGCGTCCGACGCGCAGCCAACGCCCGCCAAGCAGCCCATCACGCTGCGTGAGGTGGCGGCCATTGCCGGCGTCAGCGTCGCCACGGCATCGAAGGCGCTGAACGGGCAGGGGCGGATGACTGCCGAGACGCGGACCCGGATTCGCGAGACGGTGCTGCGGCTTGGTTTTCGCCCGAACAGCCTGGCGCAGAGCCTCTTGCGGCGACGCAGCTTTACCGTCGGCCTTTTGACCAACGACACTCTATCACCGCGCCTTCGGCGCGCATTTGTGACGGTCACCGCCCTCATGAAGCAACTCTGATCCCAAATATCATCGTGCGATGCCAAGCCGTTGCGGGAGGGGATGCGGGTAACGTCAGCAAAGTGGAACAATCCGGCAGCCGGCGGGTTTGTACGATGAAGGGCGATCTGTTTCGGAGGAAGATTACGATGAAACGCGTCCTTGCCCAACATGCGGTGCGACTGATGCTCGGCGGTGTAACCGCCTGCCTGCTCACGGTCGTCGAGATTCCAAACCCAATTGCGCCATTGTCGCTTGTGTCCGAGGCAAGGGCCGCCACCACCGTTTCGATCAGCACGTTCTACGAAGACCTGTCTTCCTATGGTGATTGGGTCTCGTATCACGGAGCGACCGTTTTCGTGCCGGTTGATGTGCCTGACGATTGGCGTCCGTATACGCTTGGACACTGGGTCTATACCGAGCAGTATGGCTGGCTCTGGGTGTCCGACGAGCCATTCGGCTGGGCGACGTACCATTACGGCCGGTGGGGCTATGCCGACGATATCGGCTGGTACTGGGTTCCGGGCACTCGCTGGGCGCCAGCATGGGTGAGTTGGCGTCGTGACAGAGAGCACATCATTTGGGCGCCGCTGCCGCCCCGCCGCGATCCGGATTTGATTTCAATCGAGGTGACCTTCGACACGACGCCGGATTATTACTGGGTTGTGGTCCCCACCCGCGAATTCCTTGCCGCGGACATTTCTGTGGTCGTTATTCGTGATGAGCCGGAGTTTGTGCGCATTGTCGAGGCGGCCGAACCGGCCGGCGACGTGACGATCCAGAACAATTCGGTGATCAACAAAGTCATTGATGTCGATGTGATCGAAAAGGAGACGAACCAGAAGGTGACTGCCGTCAAGGTCAGCAAGACCGACGCGCCCGAGAAGTCCGGCAAACTGGAAAACGATAGGGTCGCTGTCTTTGAGGGCGAGGTGAAAGCCGACCCTAAGGCCAAACCAGCTAAGCTCAAAGACATCGAAGAGGTGAAGCAGGTTCAGGCTGGCCGGAAATCGAAGCCGACCGAAGGCGCTGCAACGACCGAGCAGGCCAAGCCCGAAGAAACCGCCAAGCCTGAGAAGCCGAAGGCCAAGGAGCAGCCGGCCACCGAGCAGCAGCAGGCCGAGCCCGGCAAGGCGGCCAAGCCTGAGAAGCCGAAGGCCGGGGAGCAGCCCGCCGCCAAGCAGCAGCAGGCCGAGCCGGAACAGGCGGCCAAGCCTGAGAAGCCGAAGACCAAGAAGCAGCCCGCCGCCGAGCAGCAGCAGGCCGAACCGGAACAGGCGGCCAAGCCCGAGAAACCGAAGACCAAGAAGCAGCCCGCCGCCGAGCAGCAGCAGGCTGAGCCCGAACAGACGGCCAAGCCTGAAAAGCGGAAGGCCAAGAAGCAGGCCGCTGCCGAGCAGCAGCAGGCTGAGCCGGAGCAGGCTGCCAAGCCTGAGAAGCGGAAGGCCAAGGAGCAGCCAGCGGCCGAGCAGCAGCAGGCCGAGCCCGAGCAGGCGGTCAAGCCCAAGCCACAGAAACAGAAAAACAAGGCGTGCGATCCACAGACTGAGAACTGCTAGTTCTGCGGGTAGACTGCGGCACCGCGATTATTCGGTCGCGGTGCCCGCTGAACGGCAATGCACGCCAAAGCTGCTCGCCCTCTTTCCTTCGGGCCCCCATGGCAGATCCTGGACCCAGGGCAGCGAGTCGTACTTGACTGCCGAACATGCCTGTAACCAGGCCATTCCCTCTTGCCATCCTTGCATCCTTCCCCTAATCTTGTTTTTGAGAAAACCTTTTCCCAAACCGCCCCACGTCCGCTGACCGCACTATTCAGCGCCTCGCAGGGCCATAAGAGAAAAGCTTTTCTCAAACGGGAGGATCGATATCCGAATCATGGCGTCCGATGCGCAGCCAACGCCTGTCAAGCAGCCAGTCACCCTCCGCGAGGTGGCGGCCCTTGCCGGCGTCAGCGTCGCCACGGCCTCAAAAGCGCTGAACGGGCAGGGGCGGATGACGGCCGAGACGCGGACGCGTATTCGCGAGACGGCGCAGCGGCTTGGCTTTCGCCCGAACAGCCTGGCGCAGAGCCTGTTGCGGCGGCGCTCCTTTACCGTCGGCCTGTTGACCAACGACACCTATGGCCGCTTTTCGCTGCCGCTGATGGCCGGCGTTTCCGATGCGCTGGTCGATGCCGGCGTCTCGGTGTTCCTGTGCAATGTCGAGGACGACCCGCGCCTTGCCCAGCTGCATGTCGATGCCATGCTCGACAAGCGCGTCGACGGCATCATCGCCACTGGCAAGCGCATCGACCGCCACCTGCCGGTCGATCTCGCCAATCTCGGCATTCCGGCGATCTACGCCTTCACCGAGCCCGATCCCGGCTCCATCGCCTTCGTCTCCGATGATGCCGGCGGGGCGCGGCTGGCGGTCGAGCATTTCTGCCGGCTCGGGCGGCGGCGCATCGCCCACGTCAGCGGTCCGGCGAGCTTTGCCGTGGTGCATGCGCGGGCCGAGGCCTATCGCGCGGTGCTGGCCGAGAACGGCCTGCCGGTCATGGAGCCGCTGCTCGGCCCGTGGTCGGAGGCCTGGGGCCATGAGGCGATCGGAAAGCTGTTCGACGGCGAGGGGCTCAATGGCACGCGCGAAAAACCCGATGCGGTGTTTTGCGGCAACGACCAGATCGCGCGCGGCGTCATCGACGCTTTGCGCGAGCGCGGTATCGGCGTGCCGGACGAGGTCGGCGTCATCGGCTTCGACAATTGGCAGATCGTCGCCGAGGCGACCCGGCCGCCGTTGACCTCCGTCGATATGAACCTTTCAGCACTTGGCCGCGAGGCCGGCCTTGCCTTGCTTTCGCTCGTCGGCGGCGAACCCGCTTTGCCGGGCATCAGAAAACTGCCGTGCCGGCTGGTGGTGCGTCAGTCATGCGGCCGTCCGCCGGACGGCTGAACGAAACGGGCCGTGTCGATAGTCACCCGCTTGGGGGCGCGGCTAAATTAAGACGCTAAATTAAAACCATGTGGAGGAGAAGCATGAGAACCACCATTACCGGGCTCGCCATCGCCGCGAGCATTTTGGGCACGCTGGCAACAGTCGGCTCGGCCGCCGCCGACACTGCCAACATCTGGGTTCGCGCCGACGGCTCGAACTTCATGCCGCGCATCGTCGATGCCTTCAACAAGGGGCATCAGAACCAGATCAAGCTCGACATCATCCCCAATGCCGAAATCATTCCGAAATACGGCGCTGCCGCTGCCGGCGGCACGGCGCCCGATGCGCTGTCGCTCGACCTGATCTACACGCCGTCTTTCGCTGCCGCCGGCCAGCTCGAAGACATCACCGACTGGGCGAAATCGCTGCCTTATTTCGCCAGCCTGTCGCCGGCGCATGTCAAGACCGGCACCTATAAGGGCCGCATCTACGGGCTGCCGTTCTCGGCCGATAGTTCGGTGCTGATCTGGAACAAGAAGCTGTTCAAGCAGGCCGGCCTCGATCCGGAAAAGGGCCCGACCAACTGGGCCGAGATCGAAGCCGACGCCGAAAAGGTCAACGCGCTCGGCGGCGACATCAAGGGTTTCTACTTCTCCGGCAATTGCGGCGGCTGCAACATCTTCACCTTCACGCCGCTGATCTGGGCCTCGGGCGGCGACATCCTGACCGAGGACGGCTCCAAGGCGACGCTGGACACGCCGCAGATGCGCGGTGCCATCGACCTCTACCGTTCGATGGTCAAGAAGGACCTGGTGCCTTCAGGCGCGCAGACCGACACCGGCTCCAACTTCTTTGCCGCCTTCGCCACAGGCAATATCGGCATCTCGCCGTCCGGCGCCTTCGCCATCGGCGCACTCAACACGCAATATCCCGATATCGACTACGGCATCACCTTCCTGCCCGGCAAGGATGGCGGCTGGTCGTCGTTTGCCGGCGGCGACAATTTCGTCGTCACCAAGGGCACCACCAAGGTGGCGGTGGTGAAGGAGTTCCTCGACTTCGCCTATTCGCTCGAGGGCCAGACCATTTTGGCGAAATACGGCAGCCTGCCGGTGCGCGGCGACATCGCCAATGAGGCGCTGAAGGAACTCGACCCGCGCTACAAGGTTGCCGCCGAAGCCATGGCCAAGGGCCGCACGCCCTATTCGGTGGTGTTCAACGACCTGATCAACTCGGCCAACGGTCCGTGGAACCAGATGATGAACGAGGTCTTCTTCGGCGAAGACGTCGACGGCGCCATCGCCAACGCGCAGGAAACGATGCAGTCGATCATCGATTCGGCGCCGCAGAAGTAAAGCGCCGGCGCCCACCTCCCCCTCGAGGGGAGGTCGGACCAAAGGTCCGGGTGGGGTCGTTGCGGCAGTGCTCGACGTTCCTGTCGGCGCACTTCGCAGACGACCCCACCCCCGGCCTTCGGCCGGACCCTCCCCTCAAGGGGGAGGGGGACGTCCCGCCAATGGAACAACAGGCATGAGCACCATCACAGTACGCCGTCGCAACGTTGGCTCCCCCTTCTCCCCTTGTGGGAGAAGGTGTCGCCGAAGGCGACGGATGAGGGGTGCTCCAGCTTGGCTCGGACGGCATTCCTTCCAACACCCCTCATCCGTCTCGGCGCTTCGCGCCGATCCACCTTCTCCCACAAGGGGAGAAGGAGAAGGCCAGCGATGACCACCATCACAGCAACCACCGCCGCGCCAGCGCGCGCATACAAACTGGTCGGCGCCGGCCGACGGCAGTGGATCGGCCTGCTCTATGTCGCGCCGGCCGTCGCCCTGGTCGTCGTCTTCTTCATCGTGCCGCTTTGCATGACCGCCTGGATGTCGCTGCACAACTGGCCGCTGATGGGCGCGCACAGCTTTATCGGGCTCGACAATTACTGGGCGATCCTGCGCGATACCCGTTTCTGGAACGCGCTGAAGTTCACCGGCTATTACACGGTGGTGGTGACGATCGCGATCTTCGCCGTCGCCTTTCCGCTGGCGCTGTTCATCGAAAGGCCGCGGCAGCTGACCGGCTTCTACCGCACGTCCTTCTTCATGCCGGCGGTCATCGGCTTCGCCTCGGCCAGCCTTTTGTGGTCGTGGCTGCTCAATGTCGATTCCGGCCTGTTCAGCCCGGCCGCTTTCGAGCTCGGCCTGACCGAGAAGAAATTCAACCTGCTGGCGACCTTCCAGCCGGCCTTCTGGTCGATCATCGCCATGGTGGTGTGGAAGGTGGCGGGCTTCACCATGATCATCCTGATGACCGGCCTGCAGTCGATCCCGCCGGACCTGCAGGAGGCGGCGATGATCGACGGGGCAGGGCCATTCGCGCGGTTCCGGGCGATTACCTTGCCCTTGATGCGCCGCACGCTGGCGCTGGCGCTGATCCTGTCGGTCGCCGGCTCGATCCTCGCCTTCGACCAGTTCTACATCATCCTGCGCGGCGGCCCGCGCAACCAGACGCTGACCGCCGTCTACTGGATCTTCAACCAGTCCTTCGTGTCGTTCAAGCTCGGCTATGGCGCCGCACTTTCGATGGTCCTGCTGGTCATCCTGGTGGCGCTCAGCCTTATCCAGCTGCGGCTGCTGCGCAATCCGGAAGGGGTCGACTGATGGCGCAGGCAAGGAGCCGCAAACGCCGCATCGGCATGCAGATCGCCGAGCACTCGACCGGCATCATCGCGTCCATACTGTTCCTGGCGCCGATCGCCTGGACGGTGCTTTCGGCCTTCAAGCCGGCGCAGGAGGCGCGCCAGCCGCCGCTGCCGCCGTGGCCGACCAGCGGCATCTCGCTCGAGAACTACGCCACCCTCAACACCTTCGGCGACGGCCTCTGGCTGCCGGCGCAAAACAGCATCTACGTCTCGGTCATGACGGTGGTGCTGTCGGTGATCGTCAGCGTGCTCGCCGGCTACGGTTTCTCGCGCTTCCGCTTTCCGCTGAAGAACCTGCTGTTCGTCGTCATCCTGTCGACGATCATGATCCCGTTCCAGTCGATCCTGACGCCGATCTTCCTGGTGCTGACCAAGATCGGCCTGCACAACACGCTGACCGGGCTGGTCTGCGTCTACGTCACGCTGCAGCTGCCGTTCTCGATCTTTATGATGCGCAACGCCTTCGACGCGGTGCCGCGCGAGATCGAGGAGGCCGCGCGCATGGACGGCGCCAACAACGTCACCATGCTGCTGAGGGTGATGCTGCCGCTGGTCTGGCCGGGCATCGTCACCATCGCGCTGTTCGCCTTCCTCGGCGCCTGGAACGAGTTTTTGGCGGCGCTGGTGCTGATGACGGACCAGTCGAAATTCACGCTGCCGATCATGATGACGGCGCTGCAGTCCGGCCGCTTCGGCGCCATCGACTGGGGCGCCGTGCAGGCCGGCGTCACCGTCATGATGGTGCCGTGCCTGGTGCTCTTCCTTTTGCTGCAGCGCTTCTACATCCGCGGCCTGATGGCAGGGGCCGTGAAGTGACCAATCGAACCGAACCGGAGTAAATTGATGACCGCATCGCAATCCGCCAGTCAGGGCGCCAAGCCGAAACTCGCCTTCCGCCCGCTGCCGGTGCCGCAGGTCGATGTGCGCGGCTTCTGGGGCGACCGCGTCGATGCCGTCGCCTCGAAGACCGCCGGCATCCTCTACGACCGCTGCGTCGAGGCGCGCATGCTCGAGCAGATCGACCCGGACCGGCCGTCGCCCGGCGTCGTCATCCCGTTCCACTCACCTTCACCGGACGAGGCGGCCACCGCCGGCAACGAGTTCACCGGATCGACGGTGACGACGCAGATGTTCTGGGACTCCGATTGGGGCAAGACCATCGAGACCGCCGCCTATTCGCTCTATCGCCGCCGCAACGACGAGCTGGAGAAGAAGATCGATGCCGTCATCGACATGTATGGAAAGCTGCAGCAGCCCGACGGCTATCTGTCGAGCTGGTACCAGCGCATCCAGCCCGGCCTGCGCTGGACCAATCTGCGCGATTGCCACGAGCTCTATTGCGCCGGCCATCTGATCGAAGGCGCCGTCGCCTACTACCAGGCCACGGGAAAACGCAAGCTGCTCGACATCATGTGCCGCTACGTCGACCATATCGCCGAGACGTTCGGTCCGGAACCCGGCAAGAAGAAGGGCTATTGCGGCCACGAGGAGATCGAGCTGGCGCTGGTCAAGCTGGCGCGGGTGACGGGCGAGCGCAAATACATGGAGCTAGTCAGATACTTCATCGACCAGCGCGGCCTTGAGCCGCATTATTTCGACGAGGAGGCGCGCGCCCGCGGCGCCGACCCCAAGGCCTATCATTTCAAGACTTACGAATACAACCAGTCGCATAAACCGGTGCGCGAGCAGGACAAGGTCGTCGGCCATGCGGTGCGGGCGATGTATCTCTATTCGGGCATGGCCGACATCGCCACCGAATATGGCGACGACACGCTGCGGGTGGCGCTCGACCGGCTGTGGGACGACCTCATGACCAAGAACCTCTACGTCACCGGCGGCCTCGGGCCGTCGTCGCACAACGAGGGCTTTACCGCCGATTACGACCTGCCCAACGACACCGCCTATGCCGAAACCTGTGCTTCGGTCGGCCTGGTGTTCTGGGCAAGCCGCATGCTCGGCATGGGCCCCAATGCGCGCTACGCCGACATCATGGAGCGGGCGCTCTACAACGGTTCGATCTCCGGCCTGTCGCTCGACGGCTCGCTGTTCTTCTACGAGAATCCGCTCGAAAGCCGCGGCGCCCACCACCGCTGGAAATGGCACCGCTGCCCGTGCTGCCCGCCCAATGTCGGGCGCATGGTCGCCTCGATCGGCAGCTATTTCTACGGCCTGTCGGACGACGCACTCGCCGTCCATCTCTATGGAAACGGCACGGCTCGTTTCGATATTGCGGGCCGGCAGATAGAGCTCACCCAAACGAGCAATTATCCCTGGGACGGCGCGGTCTCGATCTCTGTCGAACCGGAAGCGCCGACCGAGTTCACCTTGCACCTGCGGCTGCCGGCCTGGTGCCGCAAGGCAACGCTCAAGGTCAACGGCGCCGATATCGATCTGGATGCTGTCACCAGTGACGGCTATGCCGCGATCCGCCGCGAATGGCGCAAGGGCGACCGCATCGAGCTCGACCTCGAAATGGCCGTCGACCGCCTCTACGCCAACCCGCAGGTGCGGCAGGATATCGGCCGTGTCGCACTGGCGCGCGGCCCGCTGATCTATTGCGTCGAGGAGACCGACAATTCCAGCCAGCTGCACCGCATCGCACTACCGCGCACGGCCGACATCGAGGCGCATCAGCAGCCGAACCTTCTGGGCGGCGTCGTGACACTTTCGGCGATTGCCAAAAAGGAGGCTTTCGAAAACTGGGAAGAGGGGCTCTACCGCACCGAAGCGCCGGCGGTCGAGGACGCGAAAATCACCGCCGTGCCGTATTTCGCCTGGGACAACCGCGACCCCGGCGAGATGCTGGTCTGGCTCAGAAGCGCGGGGTAGGCTGGGCGCGGCAGCGGCTCAAAGTACCTCGACCGCAGTCGCGAATATGTAGCCGGCGCCACGCTCCGTAACAATGAGCTTCGGCTCGCTCGGATTGACCTCGAGCTTGCGGCGCAGCCGCAATATCTGCACGTCGATGCTGCGGTCGAACACCTCTTCGTCGTGCACGCGGCTGGCAGCGAGAAGCTGCTCGCGGCTCAGGATCTGCTGCGGCGATTTCAGGAAGGCTGCCAGCAGGTTGAACTCGCCGGCGGTCAGCGGCGTCGCCTCGCCCGCCGCCGACCTTAGGCGCCGCATCCGCATGTCGAGCTCCCAGCCGGCAAAACGATAGCGTATGGGTTTCTTGCCGCGCGGCTGCGGCTGCGTCGACCGCGATCGCCGCAGCACGGCGCGAATGCGCGCCAGCAGCTCCCTGAGGCCGAAGGGCTTGGTGATGTAGTCGTCGGCGCCGAGTTCCAGGCCGACGACGCGATCCACCTCGTCGCACCTGTGGCCGGTGATGATGATGATGGGCGCTTCCGGCGGACTGCCGAGTTGCCGCATGATGTCGAACCCGTCCTCATCGGCAAGCCGCATGTCGAGGATCATCAGGTCTACGGGCTTTTCATTGAGGACGCGCGACATGGCCTGGCTGTCGGCGACCGTGCTGACCCTGAAGTTTTGGCTCTCCAGGTAATTGGTGAGCATATCGCGAATTTCGGGGTCGTCGTCGACGACAAGGATATGCTTCGGCGCCGCTGGCTGCTCGATACTGCCTTTCGACTGCTGTTCGTGGCGAATGTTTTGTTCGGCTGACATCTCGCACCGTCCGCAAGCATGGAACTCGTGACCGAGCCGTTGCTTTATTAAACGTCGATTTTCGGCGATTTATTGGTGAACGCCGATGATCTACGTGATCGCACACCCTGCCACAGGCTCGCTCGATGGCACATCAGCAGATTGGTAAGGTTCGGGCGGGGCTTTTTGTTCCGCTTTGCCTGGCAATGGCGGCACCTTTTGCGTTGGCCCAGAGCAATCAGCCGGGCCCGCCGATGGGCGAGCCGATTGCACCGATCACGGCCAGCGGCCCCTCCGACCGGGCGAAGATCGCGCTTGGCGAGAACCTGTTCAACGATGCCCGCCTGTCGCATGGCGATGTCGTCGCCTGCAGTTCCTGTCACAGGCTCGATCTCAGCGGCGACGACGGTCTGGCCCGTTCCGTGGCGGCGGATGGCAAGCCGCTCGATTTCAACACGCCGACCGTCTTCAATGCGGCGCACGATTTTCGGCTGAACTGGCGCGGCAATTTCCGCACTTTCGAGGAGCAGAACGAGGCAGCCCTGCTCGATGACAGGCTGATGAATACGAGCTGGGAGGAATTGCTGACCAAGCTGCGCTCCAATGCTGAGTATTCGCAGCGGTTCGCGAGGGCCTACGGCTCCATTCCCGACCGGACAAGCGTGCTCGATGCGCTTGTTGTCTTTCAACGGTCGCTGATCACGCCCGATGCCCGTTTCGACCGCTATCTCAAGGGCGAACGCGACGCCATCACGACCGACGAAGAGCACGGCTATCAATTGTTCAAAGCGTATGGCTGCGTCGCCTGCCACCAGGGCGCCAACGTAGGCGGCAATCTGTTTCAGAAATTCGGCATCTTCCAGGATCCCTTCGCTCGCCAGAAGACCCTGACCAAGGCGGATCTCGGCCGCTTCGCCGTTACCGGCGCCGAGAGCGACCGCCATGTGTTCCGCGTTCCCAGCCTGCGCAACGTCGCGGTGACGGCGCCGTATTTTCACGATGGCCGCACCGCATCGCTCGCAGACGCGGTGAAGATCATGGCGCGCAACCAACTCGGCCGGGAGCTCGACCAGCGCGATGCCGATCTCATCGTCGAATTCCTCGGGACACTGACGGGCGAGTATCGCGGCCGGCCGTTGACCAGCGCAGCCGATCGTCTGCAGCAATGAAGTCGCTACGCATCCTGGCGCCGATCGTTGCCTGCCTGCTCATCGCCCTGACCTACCTCCTGGTGCAGGGCACGGCTCCCGATGCGGCGCGCCACGAGCGCACGCTCGATGCGCTCAGGACCGTCATCCTCTATAACGCCGCGCTGCAGCGCGATGTGTTGCGGGCACGCGCGGGGCTGCTGCGCAGCTACGATCCGCTTGTGCGGTCGATCGAGAACCTGGATGAGGCGACGCAGACGCTGCCGGCTGCCCGCGACGCAGCAAGCGGCGAAACACGGGCGGACATCGACAAGCGGATCGCCGAAGTCATCGCCGCGATCCGCGACGAGGAAGCGCTCGTCGAGAGGTTCAAGTCCGATAACGCGCTGCTGCAGAACTCGCTGAACTTTTTCAACTATATGAGCGGTCGTCTCACGAGCGAGGGTGACGGCCTTCGAGCGGTCGAGATAGGAGCCCTGATGGTCGCAATGTCGCGGTTTATCAGCGATCCCCAGCCGGATGCGGCAAAAGCAGTAAACGCCGCACTCGACCGGCTGGCAAGGCCCTCCGTCGATGCCGTGCCTGCAAGCGATGTACTCTCGCTCGTCTCCCACGGCCGGCTTATCGTCACCAGGCTTCCGGCGGTCGACGATCTCGTCGCCCGCCTGCAGACCGCGCCGACGAGCGAGCGGGCTCGCGCGCTGCAGGACGTCTATCTCGGTGCGCATGGGCGGGCCGCGGCGCGGGCCGAACTGTTCCAGACGCTGCTTTATGTCGCCGCGTTGGGCCTCGTCGGCTATGTCGCCTACCTGTTCGCCCGCCTGCGCCGCAACGCGCGGATCCTGCGCGAGCGGCTGGAATTCGAGGGCCTGATCGCCTCGATCTCCACGCAGTTCATCAATCTGCCGCGTGACCGCATCCGCGCCGGCATCAGCAAGGGCCTCGCGCGCCTGGTCGAACATGCCGGGCTCGACGGCGCCCAGATTTTCGTCAGCCACATCGCCGATCCTTCCGGCGGCTACTTCTATCGCCGTCCGGGCGGGAGCAGGCCGGCCCGCCTGTCGAGGGACATGATCGAGCTGGCTTCACGCTGGGCGCTGGCCGACCACGAGCGGCAGGGCTGCATCGACGTTCCCCGCGTCGGCGAGCTTCCCGAGGGGCGGGAGAAGGCATCGCTGCAGGCACACCAGTTTCGATCGTGGCTGTGCATACCGATGTGGCATGCCGGCGAGCGGTTGGGTTTTCTGGCTCTCGATACCGTCACGCACGAAAAGCATTGGGCCGACGACGACATTGCACTGCTGCGCACCGCGGCCGAGATTTTCGCCAATGCCATCGTGCGCGAGCACAACGAACGCGAGCGTGAGGCACTGCAGGCGCGGCTCAATCAGTCGCAACGGCTGGAAGCGATCGGGACGCTCGCCGGCGGCATAGCGCACGAGTTCAACAACATCCTCGGTGCCGTCCTTGGTTACAGCGAGATGGCGCTGGCGGTGCTGCTGAAGGAGTCGCGCGCGCGGCGCTACGTCCAGCAGATCATGCAGGCCGGCAGGCGGGCGCAGGACGTCACCGAGCAGATCCTCGCCTTCGGCCGTCGTCACGAGCGGCAGCATCACGCGCTGCGGGCGGAAGCCGTGGTTGCCGAAGCGATCGACCTGCTGCGCGCCTCGTTCCCCGCCACGCTTTCAGTGCAGACGCGTCTTGCAGCCGCGGATGCGGCGATGATGGGCGATCCGACCGAGCTTCAGCAGGTGGTGATGAACCTCGGCACCAACGCGGCGCAGGCGATGAACAACCGCGGCGCATTGGAAATCGGTCTCGACACGACGGAATTCGTCGAGGCGCGGATGCTATCGCACGGCAACCTGCCTGCCGGGCGCTACCTCCGCCTTGCCGTCAGGGACACCGGCAGCGGCATGGATCAGGCGACGCTCGAGCGTATCTTCGAGCCGTTCTTCACGACCAAGCCGGCAGGGCAAGGCACCGGGCTCGGCCTGTCGACGGTGCACGGCATCGTCATAGCGCACAGAGGCGCGGTCGACGTGAACAGCAAGCCCGGCGAAGGCACGACCTTCGAGATCTATTTTCCGCGGATCGAGGCCGCCGAAGCAACCCAGAACGAGGACGAGAGCGACGCCGCCGAGGTGCCGGTCAAGCATGGCAACGGTGAGACGATCCTCGTCGTCGACGACGACACGCCGCTGATGCAACTTGCGGAGGAAATGCTCGCCGCGCTCGGCTACGAGCCGGTCGGGTTCGACGGCAGCCCCGCGGCTCTCAGCGCATTCCGCACCGATCCGGAACGCTTCGACCTGGTGCTGACGGACGAGGTCATGCCCGACATGACAGGGATCGAATTCTCCGGCCGGTTGCACAAGATCCGGCCCGACCTTCCGGTCGTGCTGATGACCGGTTACGGCCGTCAGCTGCGGCCGCGCCAACTGACGGCGGCCGGCATAAGCGAAGTCATCAAGAAGCCGCTGCTGTCGGCCGCCGTCGCACAATGCCTCGCCCGCCATCTGCATTCAGGCTGATCACGGCCGGCCGGATTTCTTCGTTACAATCGTAACCAAAATCCCATCTGGCTGAAATCGACCCGTAGCCGGGCCAGTCGATGGTCCTCCCGCGCCCAGACCATAATCCCAAAAAACCGGGAACCGGTTTTTTGGGAGGTCATGGTCTCTTGCGGAAGGAGAAATCTTATGGACGCAAACATCACCGAGGTAACGAAACAGGCGAATGACGTCGCAGAACTGTCGCCCGAAAGCCTTATGCAACTCGGCCTCGGCTTCTGGGCATCGAAGACGTTGCTGAGCGCCGTCGAACTTGACCTTTTCACGGAGTTGGCGGCGGGACCCCTCGAAGGGCAAACACTGAGAAACCGGCTCGGACTGCATGAGCGTGGAGCGCAGGATTTCTTCGACGCGCTGGTTGCGCTGCGCATGCTTGAGCGCGAGGGCAACGTCTACTGCAACACGCCCGTGACTGACCGCTACCTTGACCGCAACAAGTCGACCTATGTTGGCGGGATGCTCGCCAGGGCCGGTCAGCTGCTTTACGCGAACTGGGGCTCGCTTACCGACGCGCTCAGGACGGGCAAACCGCAAAACGGCACCCAGGACGGCGAAGATCTGTTCGACATGCTGTTTTCGGACCCGGACAAGGTAAAGATGTTCGCGCAGGCGATGACCGGCGGCAGCCTCCAGGTGGCGGAGGCGCTCGCCCGGCATTTTCCCTGGGCGGACTATTGTACCTTCATCGATATCGGCACAGCCGAAGGCAGGCTTCCGGTCGAGGTCGGCCGCGCCCATCCGCATCTCACCGGCGGCGGTTTCGACCTGCCGCCGATGCGGCCGGTGTTCGAGGCCTATGTGGAGCGGCACGCACTTGCAGACCGGCTTCGGTTTTATCCCGGCGACTTCCTTGCCGAGCCGCTGCCTTCTGCCGACGTGCTGGTGATGGGTCATATCCTGCACGACTGGAACCTGGAGGTGAAGCGCGCGCTGCTGGCAAAGGCCCATTCCGCGCTGCCGAAGCAAGGCGTGCTCATCGTCTACGACCAGATCATCGATGACGAGCGACGGGACAACGCTGCGGGTCTGCTGATGAGCCTCAACATGCTGGTCAACACCAATGGCGGGTTCGACTACACGCGCGCCGACGGCATGGGCTGGATGCGGGAGGCGGGCTTTGCGGAGGTCCGCTGCGAGCATCTCGCCGGGCCTCACTCGATGATCGTCGGCATCAAATAGCAGCGGAGAAGCTGATGACACGAAGAGCTCTCATCGCAATTGCCGCCCTTGGCCTGGCCGCAGCATTCACCGCCGCAACGCTCAACCAGGGTGAGGTCGGCGCGGCGTCCGCGACCGCTTCGATCGAGCACGGTCGATACCTGGTGAAAATCGGCGGCTGCAACGACTGCCACACGCCAGGGTACCTGGAGAAGGCCGGCAACGTTCCGCAGGATCGATGGCTGATCGGCGATTCGCTCGGCTTCAACGGGCCGTGGGGTACGACTTACCCGACCAATCTTCGCCAATTTTTGCGGACCATGGATGAGGACGACTGGGTACAGTTCGCGCGCACGATCGAGACGCGCCCGCCCATGCCATGGTTCAACCTGCGTGCCATGAGCGAGCCCGACCTGCGCGCCATCCACCGATATGTGCTTTCGCTCCCGGCAGACGATACGCCGGTTCCGGACTATGTGCCGCCCGGTCGTCCGCCGAAGACGCCGCATATCGTGTTCGTTCCGCGGGCGCCGAAATCATAGTGGCGTCCGAACGCCGGGCGCAGGGTGGTTCTCCGCTTGCGCGGTACCCCAGGCACGGCGCCTGTTTCAGTCGTAACGCAATTCCCGATTCCGGAAATCACGTTGTAGCACCGATCTCCGATGGTGACGGTCGGGCCCCGGGCGGTCATCAGGCTGCCCAGCGGTCACAAATCCCGGATAAATCGATCATGGAGTCAAACATGTACAATCTGCTTGCCGAACATGCGCCGAAGACCGGCCGTGATCAGAGCCCCATGGATCCGCGTCCCTATGCGTTGGGTTACACGCAAAGCGAATTCAAGCGCCTGGAGCTGCAGGGAGCGCTCATTCACGACCTTACCGAGCATGTCCTGCGC
Source organism: Mesorhizobium sp. M1273 (assembly GCF_040318195.1). Taxonomy (NCBI): domain Bacteria; kingdom Pseudomonadati; phylum Pseudomonadota; class Alphaproteobacteria; order Hyphomicrobiales; family Phyllobacteriaceae; genus Mesorhizobium; species Mesorhizobium sp. M1273. Next base: position 38,470 of record NZ_JAMYLV010000017.1, read on the forward strand.
AGTGCGGGCATAGGACCCGGCATGCGCGTGCTCGACATTGGCTGCGGCGTAGGTGATGTCTCCTTGCTGGCCGGAAGGCTGGTCGGACCGGCGGGAAGCGTGCTTGGTGTCGATCGCTCGGCAGAGGCTGTGGACATTGCCGAGCGGCGCGCCACTGAATCCGGCCAGTGTTACTGGACACGTTTCACGACGGCCGAGCTTGATACATTCTCGCCCGACGGGAGCTTCGATGCGGTGATCGGCAGGCTTGTCCTGATGTATCTGCCCGACCCGGCCGCAACCCTGCGCAGGCTTGCCGGTTTCCTGCGGCCTGGCGGCATCGTCGCCGTCCAGGAAATGGCGATGCCGCTCACCCGCAGTTTTCCAGAGGCGCCGCTGTTCGGCAAATGCCGCGGCTGGATCATCGACACGATCGAGCGCGCGGGTTTCGAGGTCGACATGGGTGGCAGGCTGCCCATGGTGTTCGCCGGCGCAGGGCTGCCGGCGCCGCGGATGAACTCCGCCGGCCTCGCCGGCAGCGGACCCGACTCGCCGATCTACGACTATATTGCCGGCACGTTGCGCAGCCTGTTGCCGATGGCCGAGGCAGTCGGTACCGCAACCGCCGCCGAGGTGGAAGTCGATACCCTCGCCGAGCGGCTGCGCAACGAGGCTGTCGAGCAGCAGACGTGCATCATGCTGCCGCCCTTTGTCGGCGCATGGGCGAACACACTGGCATAGAACCGAAGGAAGGACACACGATGCTCGATGCTGCCATCGGCGAGCGCGCGGGACATCTCGTCGACCTGCAACATCGATTTCGCCTGGGAGCCCGACGAGATGCTGGTCTGGCTCAGGGACGAATGAAGCCCGATCGCAGCGCCCGACCGATCTCCTCGGCCACAAGTTCCTGCAACTGCCAGAGATTGCGGTCGCGGATGCCGCAGGCGTCGAGATGGCGAATGGTCTCGAACAGATATTCGGCGCCCGAACCCCAATGGCCGACGGCCGTGGCCAGGGTCGCCGCTATCGCTCGCTTTTCGAGCTTGCCAGCGTAGCGTGGATTGGCGGGATCGACAACGAAACCAAGCGCTTGGCCCGTGCCGTCGCCTGTCCTGACCTGCAGCCAGCGCGGCACGTTGACGGCCGGCAGGATGGTCATCTCGCGGCGCAGCAGCGTTTCGAGATTGGCCGCCACGGGCTCGGCGACCTCGAACACCATGCCCTGGCATTGGCCGCCGCGGTCGAGCGCCATCATCAGGCCGGGCTGCTCGATCGTGCCCCTGAAGCGCTGCACTGTAAAACAGAACGAACGGTGCCAGCCCGTCGCCACGGCCCGTTCGCCACCCCTGACCTCGCCGGCCGGCTTCCACAGCAGCGAGCCATAGGCGAACAGCTTCACCGGCCCGCCCGGCGCGGCGGCCAGCACCTCGTCGCGAATGCGCCCGTAATCGGCATCGGTCATGTAGACCATGCCCGGCGTCGGCCCGGCATCCTCGACCGCCCGCAAGGTGCGGGCGACCAGCGCCTCGGTCAGCGCCATCGGTGTCTTGCGCGGCGAACGCCGTGATGCGGCGGAAATGACCTTGCTCATCCTCATGCTCTCAGCCTTGCCGCCATGTTGCCGAAGGCTGAAGGATTCTCAAGGGCCGAGTACACCAGCGCGGTATCAGGATTCGAACTGTCGTGTACAACAGCTTGACTGGCTTAGTGCGGAGGCTGATCTGGCCGGACGGTGTCGTTGCAGCCGTCAACATAGGGATGGACCGACCACCGGGAGCCGGGCCGGGCCTGTTGCGCCTTGGTGAGCGGATCCTGGGACTGCGCGTAGCCGTCCTGGTAGCCTCGAACGATTTCGTCGATATCGTCGGGCCAGTCGCCGTCCCATGGCCGTCCCAGAATCTGGGCCTGTTGGACCGGATGCAGTTCGTTGTGGCCTTCATGAAAGCTGTCGTGGATGTGTCCGGCATCATAGACCCACCGGCCGGTCACCCCCAGGATTGTCGCTCCGGTTCCGTCGCCCTTGTTGGTCTCGATGCTAGGCAGGCCGGCATCGCTCGGACTAGCGGTGTCCGAACTGCTGAAGGCCGCGCCGAGCAGCGAAGCGAGCAAGGCGAGAAGCGCCAATACGTAGGCGACGACCGCGCCGACGCCCGACATGCATAGCGCCAGCGCTGCCAGGGCGGCGATCAGGGCGAGGATGTTGACGGTCTGCAGGTCATGGATCGATGCCCCTTCGAACTCCACATGCAGCGCCTCTGACTTTACTCCGGTCACCTTGTCCTCCGCCGGGTTCCCCGTGAACAGAAAGCCGTGCGAGGAGGTGATTGCGTTTTCGGCCATCAGATAGCCGAACGGGGCACTGGCGGCGGCAACGGCCTGGGAGACGCCCACCGGGTTGTTCGGCAGCAGCAAATTGAGGCTGTAGTCGGAGTCCAGGCTTCCTGGCCAGGTCTTTTCCGACGGCGGCTCGATGCTGATGACCATGCCGACGATACTCACCGGCTCGCCCAGGCAAACCAGCCGTTTGTTGAGCCACCAGTCGCAATAAGCGAGAATCCACACAATCTCAGTCACCACCAGCGCGATCGGTATGCACCACGGCTCGCCCATCGCGACCACCACCACGACCATCACGGCTGCGAATATGCCGCTGGTAATCGCCGCGCTGATGTACTGGTTGACCGAAATCACCTCGTCGGCGGTCGTGCACTTGGTCCAGGATTTGTCGTCGGTGGCCATCACGGCTCCAAGCTGCTGAGGACGGTCAAGGTGACGCCGCCGCTGGCGCGGTCACCCTCGTCAAACGCATTCAGATTGAGGGCCTGCCGGCCGGTCCAGCCGTCCGGCGGCGTAGCGACCGCCGTGATCGTCACCTGTTCGCCCGGCGCCAGCGACGGCAGGTCAGGCGAAATCTCGACCTTCCAGCCCGGCGGCAGGGGATGAGCTGACGGCAAGTGTGCCGCCAACCGGCGCTTTTGCTCCGCCTTGGCGGTCTCTTCCGTTGGCTGCCGGTCGTCGCGACAGGGGCCGAGCGGCGGAATGGTGTAGGCATCGACGGTGAACCGGTACCGCTGCGGCCGACGGGTAGCGTTGCGCAACTCGAACTGAAATGTTGCTGGCGACTGGGCCAGTCCGACATCGGTATTTTCTTGCCCGAGATTGTTGGCGAAGTTGGCGTCATCGGCCGGGTCGAGCAAAGCTTGCAGGCAATAGTGACCTGCTTGCCGCGGCGTATGCCAGTCGAAGGAGACGAACCCAGGCTGGCTGGCGGATCCGATCACCCCGACCGAGACCGGCCTGGTGGCTATCGGATTCGACACGGTTCCGATGCCAAACGACAGATAGGACAGATGGACCGGCATCTTGACGACGACGGCATCCGGGGAGGCGTTCCAGACGCGAACCCGCACCTCGTAGTCGGTATCCGCCTGCAACCTGCCGGCGGGAACGGGCACACCACCCTGGCGTAGCTCGATATCGGGATTATCCCAGGTGACCGCGAGACCAAGGCCGGTCAGGTAATACTGATCGTAGATCAGCGGGTCAGGCCGGCAGAAAGCAGGGTGATCGATCGGTACGCAATGCGCCCGGGACCCTTTCTGGTCGACCCGGCGGTCGCCCCCTAGCCGCCACCGGCGACAGAAACGGCGAGCCATCTCGATCAGTGCCGGAATCCAGGCGGAGAACAGTGCTCGCAGGATTGCCGCTATTCCTCGCATCGACTTCCCCTCTGAAGCTAACGCAGGGCAACGCTCTGATAACAACGGGATTCGCGCGGCAACAGTGAATTGGCGTGTCAGACGACTGGTGCCGTTTGTACTCTGGTCAGACGAATAAAGCTGGGCTCGAACGGTACGCGGGCTATTTCCGCGCGAAGAAACCGCGCGCGAACTGCACGATGTGCTTGTGGAATGCGAGCGCCAATATTGCGACAACGGCAAGTATGTAGAGAGCTTCGGTCGATCCGTCGCCGCCGTCAGGGGAAATACCAAACCAACTCTCGATGAAATCCATGAACAGATTCCCTCCGCGCAAACTTGCGACCGATGTTCAGCATAGCTCTTCAGCTTGTCCCGGTGTCAAGTAGGGATGCATTGCCATCCACATAAATCCAGTAAAGACCGTTGTGCCGAATTGTCTGCTGCCGAATTGTCTGCTGTTTGTCGATAAACCTGAGAATTTGCCTAAAGATTGCTAAAAAATTGTCGCGGCTTATTGATGCACAACTGAAGGAAAGCTTTGTATCTCGGTCATTTCCGGGTCATTTTGTCGATCATGTGCGAACGATCCAGTCAATGATGGGGTGTCGCCAAACAGGTCCGGACTTGTGCATGGACAGTACGCGGCCCACCACGATCAGAAACGCGGGGTAGCCTGAAAAGCAGCCCGGCATGGCTCATTGGACGCCATTCGGCGGTCGTCTGGCCTGGTTTCAAATGTAGTCAGCTCTCGAACGTGCCCCGCGGAGTCGTCACGCTGTCGGCTGTTGACAGGAAAGAGGCGTTTGAAAAATCACCGGCGGTCGAGGCAGCAAAAGTCACCATGCCGTATTTCGCCCGGGACACCACGATTCCGGCGAGATGCTGGTCTGGATCAGAGCGTCCTGACCGGCAAGCTATCGTACCGGCCGGGCCTTAGCTGGGCCGGCCGGTACGCTTGCCGGTCTGACGAGGGCCGCCGTCAAGCAGCCGGTCGAATGTTTTGGTTCACCCGGAAGAGGTTGTTCGGGTCGTATTTCTTCTTCAGCGTAGCCAGGCGCTCATAGTTGTCGCCATAAGCCGCCTTGAGCCTTGCATCGCCCTCGTCATCCATCATGAAGTTCAGGTAGGCGCCACCCAGATCGAACGGATGCACGGCCTCCCAGTAGGCCTTGGTCCAGCGCGTCACCGGGCCCGCTTTCTGTGGGTCCGGATCGATCCCGGCGATGACCATCGACCAGGTCGCATCACGGTAATTCCAGGGTGTCTCGTCTTTGCCGACGCGATGGACCGCACCATCGATCGGGTAGAGATGCATGAGCGATAGCTCGCTCGGCGTCTTCGCCGCCTGCTCGAGATGGGCGTCGATCGCCTCGTCGGACAGCGTCTTGACGAAATCGCCCCGCCAGTACCACTGCATTCCCTTCGGGTAGAGCCCATCGAACATGCTCTGCACCGCGGGATAGGGCATCGTTCCCATCCAGTTGAACCAGGGCGCGGGCAGCGCATCGAGCAGCGGGGCCAGCGCCTCTCTGCCCTTTTCCTCCGGGCCGTTGTAGCAGCACATCAGCAGACACATCCGCTTTCCCCAAAACTCTTCTGGGAAGGGTGCGCTCGACAGGACGGTCTTGAGCCCGAGGAAGATCCCGAGTTCTTCGGGCGCGTTCGGCAGGAACTCGCGATAATGCTGCATGATGGTGCGGGCGTGGCGCTGATCCCATGCGATCGGCCCCGCAAAGACCATGCTGACCCGGTGGAGCCTGAACACAAAGCTGGTGACGATGCCGAAATTGCCGCCGCCGCCGCGAAGCGCCCAGAACAGGTTGGGGTTCCGCTCCTTGCTGGCGGTGACGAAGCTTCCGTCGGCAAGCACGACATCGGCCTCGACCAGATTATCGATGGTCAGGCCATATTTGCGCGTCAGATAGCCATGGCCGCCGCTCAGCGTCAGTCCGGCGACCCCGGTGGTCGAGATGATGCCCGCCGGTACGGCCAGGCCAAAGGCATGGGTGGCATGGTCGAGGTCGCCCTGAGTGCAGCCCGGGCCTACCCGCGCCGTGCGGGCATCCGGATCGACGCGCACGCCGTTCATCGCCGACAGGTCGATCACCAGACCGTCGTCGCAGCTCCCCAATCCTGGTCCATTATGGCCGCCGCCACGTACCGCAACCAGCAAATTGTTGTCGCGGCCGAAATTCACCGCTGTGATTACATCGGCGACGTCGACACAGCGGGCGATGATCAGCGGCCGCTTGTCGATCATGCCGTTGTAGAGCTTGCGGGCTTCGTCATAGCGGGCGTCGCCGGCGCGGATGACTTCGCCTCGCAGGCTTGCTGCGAATTTGGTGATGTCTTCATCGTTCATGACATTCCTCCCTGTTATTGGACCTGTCGGCCGGCCGATGAAACGCTAATCCCGTCCGCTGTTCCCGCAAATGTCACATCGTCCATTTCTGTTGCCCGATCGTTCAGAGTAGGATTAGACCGGATGGATAGTTGCTCGGGCGGCCATATTGCCGGATAGTTCGAGATGCCTGGCGGAAAAACTCGTTGTCAAAGGGAGTAGCCGATCGTTTCCGGAGGTGTAGTGCATGGATGTCCTTTCCGATGTGCTCCGAGCCGTTCGCCTCACCGGGGCGATCTATTTCGACGTCGACGCCAGCTCTCCCTGGGTTGGCGAGTCGCCGGGCACGGCCGACATTGCCGCCGCCGTCATGCCGGAGGCAGAGCACATCATTTCCTTTCATGCCGTGATGTCGGGCTCGTGCTGGGCCGCGCTGGGAGACGATTCGGTGCCGCCGGTGCTCGTGAACGCCGGTGATGTCGTTGTCTTCCCCGGTGGTGTTCCGAACGTGTTGAGCTCCTCGCCGGGGGCGCGGGGCGAACCCAATATGGCGATGTATTATCGGCCGATAGACGAGAGCCTGCCGTTCGCGGTGATCCATGGTGGCGGCGGAGACGAGCGGACCCGGTTCATTTGCGGGTATCTTGGCTGCGATGCACGTCCCTTCAATCCTCTCCTGGCCGCATTGCCGGCCATCCTGTGTGCCCGCAAGCCCGCCGATGGAAGCAGCTGGGTTATCGACCTTTTTCGGCTGGCGCTGGCCGAAGGTGGCAGTGGGCGGGCGGGCTGTGAGACGATACTCGCCAAGCTGAGCGAGCTGATGTTTGTCGAGATCATCCGCCGCCATCTCGAGACCCTGCCCGACGATTCGCGCGGCTGGCTGTCAGGCCTACGGGATCCACATGTCGGCGAGGCGCTCCGGCTCATCCACGCTCGCCCCGGGGAGGAATGGACATTGGACCGGCTCGCCCGCGAAGTAGGGCTCTCGCGCACGGCGTTTGCGAGCCGCTTTACCCACTATGTCGAGGTCTCTCCCATGCACTATCTTGCTCGCTGGCGTCTGCAACTGGCAGGACGCTTGCTCGAACGCCCCGAAATGAGCATCGCGCAAGCGGGTGCCGAGGTCGGCTACGAGTCGGAAGCCGCCTTCAATCGCGCCTTCAAAAAGTTCGTCGGCATTCCACCTGGCACCTGGCGAAAGGGACGGTCGGCGTTGCTCGAGGCTCAGAGATTGCCCGCTGGCGTCGTGCAATAGGAAAGAACTGGCAGGGCGTTGACGCTTCGGTCCGCGTGCAGCGTCCCAATGCTCGAAAGCCCCTAGCACAAAGCGGTAGACGATGACCGGCCGCCGCGACGCCTTCGGCGAGGCGTGTCAGACTTCGCGCCTTAATCTTTCGCGCGCTCGACATAGGCGCCATCGGCGGTCATCACCACCACGCGGGTGCCGGCGCTGATGTGTGGCGGCACCAGGGTACGCACGCCGTTGGACAGCGTTGCCGGCTTGTAGGACGAGGACGCCGTCTGGCCCTTGGTCACCGGCTCGGTCTCGACCACCTCGAAAGTGGCGCGCTGCGGCAGTACCAGCGAGATGGCGATGTTGTTGTATTGCGAGATCTGCACCGGCATGCCTTCCACCAGATAGGGCGCCATGTCGCCGACCACGCTTTCCGGCACCGCGACCTGGTCGTAAGTCTCCGGATTCATGAAGTGAAAGCCTTCGCCGTCACGGTAGAGGAACGTGTGCTCGCGCTCCTCGACATAGGCGCGCTCGACCTGCTCGGTGGTGCGGTAACGCTCGGAAACCTTTACCCCGTCGGAGATACGCCGCATGTCGAGCTGGGTGACCGGCGTACCCTTGCCAGGATGAATGTTTTCGGCAAAGAGGATCACATAAAGCTTGCCGTCCTTTTCGACGACGTTGCCTTTGCGTAAGGAGCTGGCGATGACCTTCACGGGTTTCCATCCTGATAAAATTTGTTGGCGCAAATCGGCTGGAGAGGCCGTTGCGTGCGGCCTAGCGCATCTTGGCCGCAATCGCCAGCCCTCTGTGCAATTCCCCTGAAGCCGATGACCGCCGCCTCGCCGTGGTGGACGCCGCATGTCCACGCCGACCGCCGGCCGCGGCTAATCCTGCGCAATGCCATTGCCGCCGGGACGCGCGACTGGTTCGCCCGCCGCGACTTCGTCGAGGTGGATACATCGGCCCTGCAGGTCTCGCCCGGCAATGAAGCGCACCTGTCGGCCTTTGCCAGCGAGGCGATCGGGCCGGACGGGCAGCGCCAGCCGCTCTACCTCCACACGTCGCCGGAATTCGCCTGCAAGAAGCTGCTTGCCGCCGGCGAGGAGCGCATCTTCAGCCTCGGGGCTGTCTGGCGCAACCGCGAGCGCGGCCCCTTGCACCATCCTGAGTTCACCATGCTCGAATGGTACCGTGTCGGCGAGACCTATGAGAGCCTGATGCGCGATTGCGCCGAGCTCGTAGCGCTGGCGGCCGAACGGGCCGGAGCGAAGCGTTTTAGCTTCCGCGGCCGCGAGGCCGATCCGTTCGCCGGGCCGGAACGGTTGAGCGTCGCCGAAGCTTTCATGCGCCATGCCGGCATCGATCTGCTGGCGACGGTTGCCGCCGATGGCAGCACCGACCGCGCGGGGTTGCATGCCGCCCTGGTCCAGGCCGGATTGCGGACCGCGCCCGACGACAATTGGGCCGACCTGTTCAGCCGGGTGATGGTCGAAAAAATCGAGCCAGCGCTGGGGCAGGGGCGCGCTACCATTCTTTTCGGATATCCGATCTCGGAGGCGGCACTGGCCAGGCCGAGCGCCGACGATCCACGCACCGCCGAGCGCTTCGAGCTCTATTGCTGCGGCGTCGAGCTCGCCAACGCCTTTGGCGAATTGACCGATCCGGCCGAGCAGCGCCGGCGCTTTGCCGCCGAAATGGATGAGAAGCAGCGCGTCTATGGCGAACGTTACCCGATCGACGAGGATTTCCTCGCCGCGCTCGCCATCATGCCGCAGGCGAGCGGCGCGGCGCTCGGCTTCGACCGGCTGGTGATGCTCGCCACCGGCGCGCTCAGGATCGACGACGTGATCTGGACGCCGGTGGCTGGTCCCTGAGGAAGGTTGGACAAGCCGATCTCGCCGGGCTTGAAAGCCAGGATCAGATGGTCGGTCCAGGCCGCCGCCGGCTCCGTCGAGCCAGAAGATTGGCGACGACCAGGAGGATTGTCGACAGCCCCATCATCAGCGTGGCGGCGGCGCTATTGCCGGGGAGAGCTTTTCGCGCAAGCCGATGAACATTTCGAGCGGCATGGTGCGTTGGTTGGCGCTGGCCAGGAACTGCACCGCGACGACCTCGTCATGTGCGAGACGCTGCAACCGTTCCGTGTGTTGCCACGATCATGGTGGGCCGGCATAGTGCTGGCGGGGTTCTCGGCGCCGCGGAGCTATCGGCCGTCGTACTCAGAATGGCCTTCGGCACAATGCCAGACAAAAACGCGCTGAACGCAAAACATAGCAGCGAATGGACAATGTCCTGGCGCTTGGTCATACTTGCGGCCGTGGCGATTAACGTTGTGATGCTCTTGGCCGCGCTGTTCGTCGCGCAAACTCTTGGTCTGGACGCTACAATCTTCTATCGAGATCCATCTGCAGCCGCGGATGTCGGCTTCTATACGGGGTGGATTTCGTCCCTAGGTGCTTCACTGTGGATCGGCACCGGCGCGGCGACCCTGTTTGCCGGTCTGCTCACGCACCGATGGGATTGCACGTTTCTCGGCGGCCTTACCTTGGTCATGGGCCTCGATGACCTGTTGTTGATCCATGAGGACGTGCTGCCGTTTGTCGCGATACCAGAGATTGTTACGATGATTGCCTACGCCGTCGCCGGGTTGTTCTGGTTCTTTCGGCTGCGACGGAAGACATTCGACGGCTCGATCGTATTTGTGGCCGCAGGCTTCTTACTCGCGATGTCAGCAGCGATCGACCAGCTGGGAGAGCTGTTTCCTAGCCCGGGTTCGGCGGTCGACATCGCCGAAGACGCTGTCAAAGAGCTTGGCATCTTCCTTTGGGCGGCAGGTGCCGTCGGGTACGCGGCGATGGTGACACGGTTGGGCCGCCCGTGGGTGGATCCAGCCGATCCCAACTCTACAGGCTGACGGTCGCACACGCCGCATCTTCGACTCGTCGCCGGCAGCGGTGCCGCCGTCGCGGCTTTCGGTCACGGCCACCTCGGATCTAAGCCGTCCTTTGTGCGTCTGGAAGGACGCACCATCTCTGGATCGGTCGCGCTGACCTGGGGCTAGATGCCTCCTGATTGTCCGCTTCTCCCATTGCAGAAGCGGCATCGGGACAATAGATGGTGCAGCAGCGGCTGCCCTTCAGCCGGCCGGAAATAACAGGATCATGCGCATGACCGATACGCTCGACGCAGCGAAACTGACCGATCGCGTCGCGGCCCTGGTCGAGGCTGCCAAACGGGCCGGCGCCGATGCCGCCGATGCCGTTGCGGTACGTGGCCGCTCGACCGGCGTGTCGGTGCGGCTTGGCAAGGTCGAAGGCACAGAGGCGTCCGAGAGCGAGGACGTCTCGCTGCGCGTCTTCGTCGGCAAGCGGGTAGCCAGCGTTTCGGCAACAGCGGCATCCAACCCCAATATACTGGCCGAGCGCGCGGTCGCCATGGCCAAGGTGTCCCCCGAGGATCCCTATCAGGGCCTCGCCGACCCGGCCTTGCTGGTCAAGAAACCGCGCGACCTCGATCTGTTCGACGCCACCGAGGTGTCGGCGGACCAGTTGAAGGAAGCAGCGCTTGCCGCCGAAGCGGCGGCGCTTGCCGTCAAGGGCGTCACCAATTCGGCCGGCAGTGGCGCCAGTGCCGGGCTTGGCGGCCTGGTGCTCGCCACCTCGCACGGCTTCGTCGGCCACTACGTCGCCTCGCGTTTTTCGCGCTCGACCAGCGTGATCGCCGGCGAGGGCACCGGCATGGAGCGCGACTACGAATTCTCCTCGCGCCAGCATTTTTCCGATCTCGACGCGCCGGAAGACATCGGCCGCAAGGCCGGTGAGCGCGCTGTACGCCGCATTGGCGCGCGCAAGGCGGCGACCGGGCCTGTCGACGTGGTGTTCGATCCGCGTGTGGCGCGCGGCATTGCCGGCCACCTTGCCGGTGCCATCAATGGCGCCGCGGTGGCGCGCAAGACCAGCTTTCTCCGCGACATGATGGGCAAGAAGGTGGCTTCGGCCGCAATCACCGTCACCGACGAGCCGCTCCGGCGCCGTGGACAGGCCTCGCGCCCGTTCGACGGCGAAGGCGTCGAGGGCGAAAAACTGTTCATGGTCGACAAGGGCGTGCTCAACCACTGGTTCCTGTCGACTTCGGCGGCTCGGGAACTTGGCCTCGTCACCAATGGGCGCGGCTCGCGCAGCGGCTCGTCGGTCTCGCCGTCGTCGACCAATCTCGCCATCGAGCCCGGGGAAAATACGCCGGAAGAGCTGATCAAGTCGCTCAAGACCGGCTTCTACGTCACCGAAGTGTTCGGCCAGGGCGTCGACATGGTGACCGGCGAATATAGCCGCGGCGCTTCCGGCTTCTGGATCGAAAATGGCGAGCTGGCCTATCCCGTCGCCGAGGTGACCATCGCCTCCAATCTGAAGACGATGTTCCTCAACATGGTTCCGGCGAGCGATCTCGACCGCAATTTCGGCACCGCCGCGCCCACGCTTTTGATCGAAGGAATGACCCTTGCCGGAGCTTGACCCGGCCGTCTCGGCCGGCGCTACTGAAGACCTGCAGCTGTTGCGCGATGCCGCCCGCGAGGCGGGGCTCATCGCCATGCAATACTTCAACAACAATCCGCAAGTGTGGATGAAGGGCGGCACCTCGCCGGTCAGCGAAGCCGATCACGCCGCCGACAAATATCTGCGCGAGACCTTGCTGGCGGCCCGGCCGGATTATGGCTGGCTGTCGGAGGAAACCGTCGACGACCCGGTAAGGCTTGTCGCGCGCCGCACCTTCGTCGTCGATCCGATCGACGGCACGCGCGGCTTCCTCGAGGGCCTGCCCACATGGTGCGTCAGCGTCGCTGTGGTCGAGAACGGCCGAACGCTTGCCGGCGTACTCGACTGCCCGGCGAAGGGCGAAATCTATTGGGCGCTGCCGGGCGAGGGCGCGTTCCTGAACGGCAGGCGCATCAGCGTGCGTCCGCTGGCGGAAACGGCCGAAATCGCCGGACCGAAGGCGATGATCGACCTGCTGCCGGCGAAATGGCACAAACGGCTGAAGCGCGTGCCCTATATTCCTTCGCTCGCCTACCGGCTGGCGATGATCGCCGGCGGCCAGCTCGATGCCACCTTCGTCAAGGCCAACGCACATGACTGGGACATCGCCGCGGCCGATCTCATCCTGCGCGAGGCAGGCGGAGCCTTGCTCGATCGGCATGGCCGCGCGCCGCTCTATGCCGGCGAAGTGATCCGTCACGGACCGCTCGCCGCCGGCAGCGGCGAACTCCTCGCCGTGCTCGCCGGCGTCATCGCCGGGCTGGACAATTGACCACTATCAATAGTTCCAAAGTCGGCGGCTTTGGTCTAGACCTGTCCCAAACTCACGATATGTGAAGGATCGACATGGCCGCTGAAGACGGAAAGAAGCAGCTTTTGCACCTGGTGTTCGGCGGCGAACTCAAGAAGCTGGGCGGCACCGAATTCCGCGATCTCGACGCGCTCGATATTGTCGGCATTTATCCGGATTACCAATCGGCGCACGCCGTCTGGAAGGCCAAGGCGCAAGCTAGCGTCGACAATGCCCATATGCGCTATTTCGTCGTTCACCTGCACCGCCTCCTCGACCCCGAAAACAAGGCTGTCGGTTGACATCGATGAACCATGAAGCGGTCAAGCGATCAGCCCCGCGGTCGGCGGTCAGACGTCGCAAGCCGAAGACGTTCTGGCGCAAGATCCGCGAACCGCTGGCGCAGTCGCGATTCGTCAAGAATGCGCTTGCCGCGCTGTTTGCGTATTTCGTCCGCCTTGTCCGCTTGACCAACCGCATGGTCGACGGATCGGCCAAGTTTTCCGGCGGCGCCTATGCGCAGCTCGAGCCTGGCATCATCGCGCTCTGGCACGGCCAGCACCTGCTGACCCCGGCCTACTATCCCAAGGGACGGCCGCTGGTTGCCATGGTATCGCGCAGCGCCGATGCCGAGCTCAACGCGCTGATGGTCGAGAAATTCGGCATCGAGGCGGTGCGCGGCTCTGGCGGGCGCGAAAGCGCAAGGCATCTCGACAAGGGCGGGGCCAAGGCGCTCATCGCCCTCAAAAAGTCGCTCGCCACCGGCAAGAATGTCGCCATGATTGCTGATATTCCCCACGGCACGCCGCGCGATGCGGGGCTCGGCGTCGTCCTTCTGGCGCGGCTGTCCGGCCGGCCGATCCTGCCTGCCGCGATAGCCACCAGCCGCCGCAAGGTGATCGAGGGCAGCTGGGACAAGACGACGATCAACCTGCCCTTCGGCCGCTCCTCGATCGTCGTCGGCACGCCTGTCTTCGTGCCGGCCAACGCCGACGCCGCCGAAATGGAACGCAAGCGCCAGGAGGTCACGGCCTCGCTTAATGCCGCGACCGCCGAGGCCTATCGCCTTGTGGACGGTTCGAAATGAGTGTGCGCTGGGCGCGCGCCTTCCTGACCGCATACCGTTTCGCGGGGGCGGCCGCCTACCCGTTGGCCGGGCCTTATGTCGCCTGGCGCACTTCCAGAGGCAAGGAGGATCGCATTCGCCGGCGCGAACGCTACGGCGTCGCCGGACGCGAGCGCCCCGAAGGCCCGGTGATCTGGATCCATGCAGCCAGCGTCGGCGAGACCATCGCCGTCGTGCCGCTGGTCGAGAGCATTCTCGATTACGGCGTCAACATCGTGCTGACGACGGGCACGGTCACCTCGGCGCAGGTCGCCGAAGAACGGCTGGGCGACCGCATCATCCACCAATATGTGCCGCTCGACCTCAAGCCGGCGGTCAGCCGCTTCCTCGACCATTGGCAGCCGGACCTGGCGATCATCGCCGAATCGGAGATCTGGCCGATGACCATCCTGGAACTCGGCGCCCGCCGCGTGCCGCAGGTTCTGGTCAACGGCAGGCTGTCCGACCGCTCCTTCAAGTCGTGGAAGAAGCGCGCCAACATTGCCGAAGCATTGTTCGAAAATCTCGCCCATGTCGTTGCCCAGTCGGACCTCGATGGCGAGCGCTTCCTTTCGCTCGGCGCCAGGCCGGTCACTGTATCCGGCAATCTCAAGGTCGACACCGCGCCGCCGCCGGCCGACGAGCGGGCACTGGCGGCGCTGAAACGCCAGATCGGCGGCCGCCCGACCTGGGCGGCGATCTCGACCCATGACGGCGAAGAGGCGGTCGCCGCCGAAGTTCACGCCATGCTGCACAAGCGCCACCACGGGCTTTTAACGATCATCGTGCCGCGCCATCCCGATCGCGCCGGGCAGCTGGCCGCCCAGATTTCCGGCATGGGCCTGAAGCTGGCGCAGCGCAGCAAGGGCGACAGGATCACCGCCGACACCGATATTCTGCTCGGCGACACGATCGGCGAGATGGGGCTTTATCTGAGGCTGACGGAAATTGCCTTTGTCGGCCGTTCGCTGACTTCCGAGGGCGGCCAGAACCCGCTGGAACCAGCCATGCTGGAGACGGCAGTGCTTGCCGGCCGCAACGTCCAGAATTTTCGCGAGGCCTATCAGCGCCTGCTCGATAGCGGCGGCGCCAAGCTGGTGCGCGACCGCGATATGCTGGCCGGCGCCGTTAATTTCCTTTTGACCAACGAGGCGGCCCGCCATGAGATGATGGCGGCGGGTGCGGCGACGGTCGACGAGATGCGCGGTGCGCTGGCGCATACGCTCAGGTCGCTTGAGCCCTATATCCAGCCGCTGGTCGTCAAGTCGCGCCTGAAGGGCGCGAACGGGCGCTGACGTGACCTCGGAAGCGCCGCCCTTCTGGTGGGAAGAGCCGGACTGGCGGGTCACGGCGCTGTCGCCGCTCTCCGCCGTCTATGCGCTTGTCGCCGGTCGCCGCATGCGGCACGCGCCGCGTGAAAAGGTCGAGGCGCCGGTGCTCTGCGTCGGCAACTTCACCGTCGGCGGCACCGGCAAGACGCCGGTGGCGATCGCGCTGGCCGAGCAGGCCAGGCGCATGCAGCTTAATCCGGGTTTCCTGTCGCGCGGCCATGGCGGCTCCTTCGCGCAGCCGCATATCGTCGATCCGCACCACGATGCCGCCAAGCATGTCGGCGACGAGCCGCTGCTTCTGGCCGAACACGCCCCGGTCGCGGTGACGCCGAACCGGGCCGCCGGCGCCAGGCTTCTGCTGGGGAAGCTCGGCTGCGATTTCCTGATCATGGATGACGGTTTTCAGAGCGCGCGCATCCACATCGACTATGCGCTCGTCGTCGTCGACGCGCGACATGGCATCGGCAATGGCCGCGTCATCCCCGGCGGGCCGCTGCGGGCAAAGATCGTCGACCAATTGGTCTTCACCAGCGCCTTGCTGAAGATGGGCGAGGGCACCGCGGCCGATACGGTCGTGCGCCAGGCAGCGCGCGCCGGCAGGCCGATCTTCGAGGCGCACACTGCCCCGAGCAGCAAGGTGACGCTGGCCGGCAGGCGGTTCCTGGCGTTCGCCGGCATTGGCCATCCCGACAGGTTTTTCGACACCGTAGCCGAGGCCGGCGGCGAGCTTGCGCTGACCCGACCGTTTCCTGACCATCATTTCTACAGTGCGGACGAGCTTGCCGAATTGGCGGCGACAGCACGTAAAGCCGGGCTTGGTCTCATTACCACCGCCAAGGACGCTGCCCGCCTGCGTCACGGCGCGGCACCGCCGGAATTCCTCGACGGGCTCGATGTGCTGGAGATCGACACCGTCTTCGAGCTCGACCATGTGCCGCAACGCATCATCGACGAGACGCTGGATGCCTGGCGGCAGCGCCGGCTTAAAGGCTGACCAGAAGCGTGAGCACCGAGGCAATGCGGGACTGGAATTTGCAGCTTTCCGCCGGTCGAGCGTATTTTGTTCTTGCTTTGTGCCGGCAGCTATGCTAGTAATTTGGGTATGGTGATGATTCGCCGGTGGCCCGCCCTCGAGCTTGAGGCGGTTTTTTTATTTCATGGCCTCTAAGGTTTCGGTGTTGCCGGCCTGACGCCGCGGCAGAGGGCGCAGGATCGCAACGGGGCGGCTTACATTTGCGCTGGACTAGCGTCGGCGGCGCAGTTCCGGATGCGCTTCGATCTCGCGGCGCAGCGAGGCGGCGGCGTTCACATAGGGTTCCTGCCTGGCGACACTCCAGTATTTGAGCTCGTCGAGCGGGATGCTCTCGCCGGTCACCGCACAGCGCACGAAGGCGCCGGGGCTGGTCACCTGGAAGTCGCCGTCGAGATAGCGGATGCGGGCTTCCTTGCCGCCGGGTCCTTCGAAACGGTTCATCATGGGGTGGTGCCGAAATTCATGACGATGTCATCGCCACAAATTGCGGCGAGGTCAAGCTCGGTTGGCCTCGCCTGGTTCTGTTTCTGGTGACACTTGCTCGAACAAGCCGGCAAAGCGGATGCCAATGCATGTCGCGCAAAAGTGTGCAGCGGTTTTGCGCGACATGCATAAACACAAGAACCTGAAGCGCGTCGCATGAGGCCGGTCGAACGCGACGCGCTTCTCATTCCTCGGCGGTGATAAACTGCTCGATCTTCTTCGCTGGCAGCCCGGCCTGGACGGCGATGCGCCGGGCGAGTTCGGCGGCGGCGGCGCGCGGGCGCCCCAGCGGCCGGTCGAGCCAGTAGGATATCGGGCTCAGCGCACTGCGTTCGTCGACGGCGACGATGCGGCCCGATTTCAATTGGTCCACCGTCAACGGCGGACGTGCCAGCGCAATACCGAGCCCGTGCGCGGCGGCGTCGAGCACCAGATTGTAGTCCTCGAAACGGCGGTCGTGCGGCCGCGGCCGATAGTCCATCTCCTGCGCCGCAAACCAGGCGCGCCAGGCCGAAGCGTCGGAATCGTTGATCAGCGGAAATTCGAGCAGCCGGGCAGGATCTCCGCGGCCGATCTCCCTGGCCAATTCCGGCGAGGCGACCGGGAACACATATTCTTCGAAAAGCTGCACCGAGATCCGGCCCGGAATGCGACCGCGCCCGCAGCGGATCGACAGGTCGATGCCCTCGTCGGCAAGATCGCCCTGGCGGATGTCGACGTCGAGCACTATACGCAGCTTCGACGGGTGGTTCTCCAGCGCCGCCATACGCGGCATCAGCCACAGCCCGCTGACCGAAGGGATCGAGGTCAGCCGCACCACCGCCGTGCCGCGCGGCTCGACCCAGCGATCCGAATTGCTGGCGATCAGGGCAAAGGCTTCGGTGGTGCGCAGATGCAGCCGGTTGCCCTCGATGGTCAGCGAGACGCCGCGCGCGCCGCGATCGAAGACTTTCAGCCCGAGCCAACCCTCGAGCTTGGCGATCTGCCGGCTGACGGCGCCGTGAGTGATGTTGAGCTTCTCGGCCGCCGCCGAAAAGCTGCCGGTCCGAGCCGCGGCGTCGAAGGCGCGCAGCGTTTCGAGCGGCAGCATCGGGTCTAAGCTGTGATCCATAGTCACAGGTGATCCTCGATTTGTTCGTTTGTCAACCGACCCGCAATAGCGTTTCTCTACTTCATGGCATTGGATCGCGAGGACACCCAGATGAGCGCTTACACCGGCACGTTGAATACGACACAGCGCATGGATGCCACGGCTGCCATCGCGGTGGCGCTGACGGTGGTCGGCTGGGCCTCCGCCTTTCCGGCGATCCGCGCCGGCCTTGCTGCTTTCGGGCCGCTGGAACTTGGCGCGCTGCGCTTTGCCATCGCCGCGGTTCCGGCGGCGATCTTCCTCGCGGTCAAGCGGCCGGCGCTGCCCAGGCTCGATGAACTCTGGCGCTTTGTCTTCGGTGGTGCCGTCTTCGTCGCGCTCTACACGGTGATGCTCAATTTCGGCGAGCTGACCGTTTCGGCCGGTGCGGCCGGCTTCATCATCAATGTCAGCCCGATCTTCACCGCCATCATGGCCATGGCGCTGCTCGGCGAACGCTTCTCGGGCCTCGCCTGGGCCGGCACATTCCTGTCCTTCGCCGGTATCGGGATCATCGCCATGGGCGAGGGGCAAGGGCTGCATTTCAACAATGGTGCGCTGCTTGTCCTCGGCTCGGCGCTGTGCTCGGCCGTCAACACCATCGTCCAGAAGCCGCTGTTTGCCCACCATCACCCGCTGACGATCTCGGCCTCGAACATGGTGCTTGGCGCGCTCTGCCTGTCGCCGTTCCTGCCGAGCGGTCTGGCGCAGGCAGCGGTCGCCGACACCGCCGGGCTCGGCGCCGTCATCTTTCTCGGCATCGTACCCAGCCTGATCGCCTACGCTGCCTGGGCAACAGCGCTTTCCCGCCTGCCCGCGGCGCGTGCCTCGAACTTCCTCTATCTGGTGTCGCCGATGGCGACGCTGATCGGCTTCTTCTGGCTGGGCGAGGTGCCGACGCTGCTTGGCATCTTCGGCGGCGCGCTGGCGCTGGGCGGCGTCATCGTGGTGAATTTGAAGAGATGAGAGCTTTAGTGCTTGACTGCTGGTGGCGTACGCGGCTGATTTAACTAGAAGTACGGTTGCCACCAGTGAGCTTTGAATGCCTAAGACGTTTTTCAGGGATGGTTCGACGTTTCGCCCAATAGCAGTTGGTTACGGCAGCTGTATTGCGACCGACCGCATCACCGTGGATGGCGCGCAAGTAGGCTATCTTTACCGCGAAACGCCAGATCATCCGGTTGATAGCGGATGGTGCTTTTTTGCAGGCGATGAATCTGACGAATACATCAACGACCCCAACAATTCCGGGTTGTACGATGTCAATACAATTGCGAATTACGACCCGCTCATTACCTCTTGTTTAGAGGCGCCTTGTGGAAGTGCGTTTTTGAGAATCGAGGGGAAGTTTGTCCGTCAGAAGTTCGAACCCCCAGATGATGATTAAAGCCGCCTGTGGAACCAGCCTTGCTAGCGAGTTATAGACAGCGCCAGCGCGAGCGACCTTCTCACCGCCTCCCAAACAGCCTCTCGATATCCGCCAGCTTGAGCTCGATATAGGTCGGGCGGCCATGGTTGCAGGTGCCGGAGCCCGGCGTCGCCTCCATCTGCCGCAGCAGCGCGTTCATCTCTTCCGGTTTGAGCAGGCGGCCGGAACGTACCGAGCCGTGGCAGGCCATGGTCGCGGCTATTCTGTCCAGCCGCTCCTTCAGCGTGTCGACCGTGTCGTTGTCGGCGATCTCGTCGGCGAGATCGCGCACCAGCTGCTGGACGTTGGTCTCGCCGAGCATCGACGGCGTCTCGCGCACCGCGACGGCACCGGGGCCGAAGCGCTCGATGCCGAGGCCGAAGCGGGCCAGCGTCTCGGAATGCCTAGCAAGCCGCTCGGCATCCTCTTCCGACAGATCGACAATCTCGGGCAACAGCAGCATCTGCGACGGCACCGAGCGTGAGTGGAGGGCGTTCTTCAAGGCCTCGTAGACCAGCCGCTCATGTGCCGCGTGCTGGTCGACGATGACCAGCGAATCCCTGGTCTGGGCGACGATATAATTCTCGTGCACTTGCGCGCGCGCCGCGCCCAGCGCCGTGCCGAGCAGCGTTTCCGCCGCTTCGTTTTGCCCGGCGCGCGCATCGGCGCTGTGCAGCGGCCCGGCGTCGAAGGCCGCCTGCTCGTCCTCGCCGAACCCGTCGCCCATATTGAGCGGCCGCTGCGGCGAACGGGCAGGATCGAACCCGGCAAAGCCCGATGCCCGATAGGCGGCCTCGTAGCTGCGGTGACCGTTGGCCGGGCCACCATGCGCATAGGATGCGGCGCCTGGCCGGAACGCCGCCATCATGCCGGCGGCCCCGGTGGTGGCGGCGCGGATGCCGGCATTGGCCAGCGCTTCGCGGATGGCGCCGACGATCAGCCCGCGCACCAGCCCCGGGTCGCGGAAGCGCACGTCTGCCTTGGCCGGATGGACGTTGACGTCGACGATCGCCGGATCGAGCCTCAGGAACAGCACGGTGGCGGCATGGCGGTCGCGCGGCAGCACGTCGGCGAAGGCGCCGCGAATGGCGCCGGCGATCAGTTTGTCACGCACCGGACGGCCGTTGACATAGGCGTATTGCTGCAGCGCGTTGGCGCGGGTGAAGGAGGGGACCGAGACATGGCCGGCGAGATGCACGCCGTCCCGCATCGCGTCGATGGCGATCGCATTGTCCGGAAAGTCGGCGCCCATCACCTGCGCCACCCGGCGCAGCCGGCCTTCCGGGCTGTCGTCGGTCGCCGGCAGTTCCAGCGTCGAGCGGTCCGGGCCGGCCAGGGTGAAGCGCACGGCGGGAAAGGCGATGGCGATGCGCTTGACCACGTCGCTAATGGCCGAGCTTTCGGCGCGCTCGCCCTTCATGAATTTGAGCCTTGCGGGCGTGGCGAAGAACAGGTCGCGCACCTCGACCGTGGTTCCGCGATTGGCCGCCGCCGGCCTGACCGCGGAGACGCGGCCGCCGTCGATACCGATCTCGGCGGCGTTTTCACTGGACGCGGTGCGCGAGCGGATCGACAGCCGCGCCACCGAGCCGATTGACGGCAAGGCCTCGCCGCGAAAGCCGAGCGAACGGATGTCGTGAATGTTGTCGGCGAGCTTGGAGGTGCAATGGCGCGCGATCGCCAGCGCCAGTTCCTTTTCCGGAATGCCCGAGCCGTCGTCGCTGACGCGGATCAGGTTCAGCCCGCCGCCGGCGGTGACGATCTCGACTCTGGTAGCGCCTGCATCCAGCGCGTTCTCGACCAGTTCCTTGACCACGCTTGCCGGACGCTCGATGACTTCACCGGCGGCGATCTGGTTGATCATCGTTTCGGAAAGCTGGCGGATGGGCATGGGGCACTATAGGCGGATTCGTGGTCGATGCGAGAGGGGGAGAATAGCGTTGACCGTAGCAAGGCAGTGAGACCGCTCCGTTGCTCCGCCAGAGGGGGGTGCTGTCCCGCCACGATGTAGAGATAGGAATATTGTTGAAGTGAATGGGCTTGGCCCCCAATTGACTTATTAGAATTAGTCGGGCGAAGGCCAAAATCCGAAGCGAATGGCCGTTGGAGGCGACATTTGGACGTCATCCTAGATTACTTGATGGTAAATTTCGCTCGATGGATACAGCGTCGAAAGAGTCGTATTGCGAGAATAATTTGGTTTACTATTTGGACGGTTATTTCGATATTGCTAACAGTTTTTCTATTTTATCTCCTGTATATTCGAAACCTGACCATATAGTTTCGTGTTTCTACCACTGCGCCGCAGGTGCCGCCGCAGGCTCGATCGCGGACACCCTCGATGCGGATCTCGGGGGCACTGTCGCCCAATGCGAGGCGCGAGCGGATCGATAGCGGCGCTGCCGAGCCCATCGACGAAGCCTCGCCTCGAACGGCTTGCGCTTGCGTCGAGTCGTTCTCGAGGAAATCCACGCAGATAACCGCGACCGTGCATTCAAGTCATGAGCTTGGGCAGCGCTGCCGACAGTGCATCGACGGCAAGGCGGACCTTCATCGGCAGATGAGGCGTCTGCAACCACAGGGCATGAACGTCGTAGAGAAACCGGGATTGTTCCGGCAACAGCGGGACAAGTACGCCGGCCTGGATGCGCTCGCGAACCATCCAGTATGGCAGCCAGGCGAGCCCCATGCCGGCCGCCGCGGCATCGGCGATGGCATCGAGATCGTCGAGCCGTAATCTGCTGACGGGCCTGACCTCAATCGCGGGGTGGCCATTGCGCGGAAACAGCCACGGCTGAACGGC
Organism: Mesorhizobium sp. M1273; assembly: GCF_040318195.1. NCBI lineage: Bacteria > Pseudomonadati > Pseudomonadota > Alphaproteobacteria > Hyphomicrobiales > Phyllobacteriaceae > Mesorhizobium > Mesorhizobium sp. M1273. The sequence goes on from NZ_JAMYLV010000017.1 coordinate 60,348, forward strand.
ACGCCCGGAACGGCGGTAGATGATCGCGTGACGGCTGCCGAGGTCATCTATTTCCTGCGGCTGGCCGTGCCGGTCGAGATAGGACGGCGACGCGCAGACGACCATGTGCTGGCGCGCGATGCGACGCGCCATCACCCCGGTCTGGTCCTCCAGGTCGCCGGTTCTAATGGCAAGATCGCAGCCGTCCTCGGCGAGGTCGGCGATGGCATCACTGAACGACAGGTCAAGTTCCAGCGCCGGATATTGCTGCGCAAACCCGAACAGGATCGGGGCAACGCAGCGCCGGCCGAAATGCACCGGCATGAGGACACGCAGCTTTCCGCGCGGTTCGGCAAGCTGGTCGGCGGCGAGTGCATCCGCGGCCTCCGCTTCGGCAAGCACCAGCCGGCAGCGTTCATAGTAGGCGCGCCCGAAATCGGTCAGGCTTTGGCGGCGCGTGGTCCGGTTGATGAGGCGCACGCTCAGGCGCTCCTCGAGAAACCGGACATGCTTGCCGACCATCGGCCCGGACAGATCGAGAGCCGCCGCCGCGGCTGCGAACGAGCCCAGGTCGACGGCTTTGACGAACACGGCCATGCTCGTAAGGCGATCCATATTCAAAACCTACAGTTTCTGCTGATCTACTCAAGCGGCTATTTATCCGCCTGATGAGCGCTGGCATAGCTGATTCAGTTCAAATATTTTGGAGTTGTGACCGATGGCACGTGTCGTTCGCTTTCATGAGCTCGGTGGTCCCGAGGTCCTGCGCATCGAGAATGTTGACACGCCTGCGCCCACGAGCGGTGAGATTCAGATCCGCGTCAAGGCGTTGGGTATAAACCGCGCCGACGCGCTGCTGCGTTCGGGGACCTACATCCAGACCGCGCCGTTGCCTTCCGGTCTTGGGCTCGAGGCGGCGGGTATCGTCGAGATGGTCGGCGAAGGCGTGGACGGGTTTGCGCCTGGCGATGCCGTCAGCATCGTGCCGCCATTATCGATGGCCCGCTGGCCCGCCTATGGTGAGATTGCCACATATCCCGCCGAGCTCGTCGTCAAGCATCCACCATCGCTGAGTTGGGAAGAAGCCGCCGCAGCGTGGATGCAATATCTCACCGCCTACGGTGCGCTGATCGACATTGCCAACCTCCAAAGCGAGGACTTTGTTGTCATTACCGCGGCCTCGAGCAGCGTCGGACTTGCCGCGATCCAGATCGCCAACATGGTTGGCGCGACCCCGATCGCGGTCACACGGACATCTGCCAAGAAGCGGGCTTTGCTTGAGTTCGGCGCGGCCCACGTCATCGCCTCGGCAGAGGAGGACCTGGAAGCCAGGCTGAAGCGAATCGCCGGCCCGGACGGCGTGCGCGTGGTGTTCGATGCCGTCGGCGGCCCGATTTTCAAGCCTCTGACGGCGGCGATGGCACCGGGCGGCATTCTCATCGAATATGGCGGCTTGAGCCTCGACCCGACACCCTTTCCACTACCTGCAGTGCTGGCAAAGACACTGACGATGCGCGGTTATCTCGTCCATGAGATCGTGCGCGATCCGGTCCGGCTGCAGGCCGCCAAGGCGTTCATCCTTGACGGACTGAGCTCGGGTTCGCTGAAGCCGGCAATCGCCAGAACCTTTCCGTTCGACCAGATCGTCGAGGCGCACCGCTATCTCGAATCGAACGAGCAATTCGGCAAGATCGTCGTGACCGTTTGACCGGGCATTTATCGGCCTCACGCCTGCGCCGCCAGCCAGTCCCGCACCTTGCGGGCGTTGTCGCTGAGTTCGCGGTTCTTCGACCAGATGACATGAAAGCCCTTGCCGGTCGTCATCGTGTGGCCGGTGACGCGCACCAGCAGCCCTGATGCCAGCAGCCGCTCGGCGAGGTGACCCCAGCCGAGCGCGATGCCTTGCCCTTCCATGACTGCCTGGATCACCAGCGCATAGTCGTTGATGCGCAAGCCGCGTCCGGCATCGGCGATGTCGACACCGGCCGAGGCGAACCATTCGTCCCAGCTCGCGGCCTCGCGAAACGGCTCTTCGAGATGGATGAGGCGGTGCGATTGAAGGTCCGCGACACCCTCCGGCAGCCCGAACCGTGCCACATAACTAATACCGGCAACGGGGAATATCACCTCATCGGCCAGCGGCAGCGAATGATAATCCGGCCATTCCCTGGGCTCGCCGCCGCGGACGCCGAGCGGGATGTCTTCGGCGATGATGTCGAGATCGCGGTCGGCGGTCTGGATGCGCAGGTCGATGCCCGGCAATTCGTCGCGAAACTGCTGCAGGCGCGGCATCATCCAGAACGAGGCAAAGGCGGTCGAGGCGGCGAGTGTCACATGCGCGCCGACGGCGATCTGGCGCAGATCCTCCGCCGACTTGCGAATGTGCGACAGGCCGAGCGAGACGTCGGCATGGAAGCGGTCGCCGGCCTCGGTCAGGCTGACTTGCCGGTGGCGGCGCTGGAAGAGTTTGGCGCCGAGCTGCTCTTCGAGCCCGCGGATCGCATAGGAGACGGCAGCCTGCGTCATGCCGAGCTCCCGCCCGGCGGCGGTAAAGCTCGACAGCCGCCCGGCGGCCTCGAAAACGATCAGGCTGCCGGCCGACGGCAGCAGGTGGCGCAAGCTTCGCATAAGCTGAGCTTATACAAGAGATCAGGATTTTCCAGCGTCACAGCCGCATTTTGTCCGGCTAGATTGGTCGAGACAGGAAGATGGAGCCTTCATGAACGCACCGGCCGTTGAAGTGAGCGAACACACCAACCGCCGCAGCGGCGGCCGCCTGGGGCGCAAGGCGCTGCGGGGCGCACCCATAGCGTCGTTTCCAACCCTGGTCCGTCAGATTCCCGTCTATCAGATGGTCCCGGACGAGGCGGTTGAGCTGATCCACCAGGAGTCGCTCTCCATCCTCGAAGAAGTCGGATGCGAGTTCCGCGACGACGAGGCGATCGCAATGTGGAAGGCGGCGGGCGCCGATGTCTCGGAGACAAGGGTCCGGATCGACCGCGCTCTGCTGATGGAGCTCATCTCGAAGGTCCCGTCGGAGTTCACGCTCAATGCGAGGAATCCCCAGCGTTCCGTACGTGTGGGTGGAAACAACTCCATCTTCGTGCCGATGTACGGGGCGCCTTACGTGCGCGACCTCGACAACAACAGGCGCTACGGCACACTCGCCGACCTCAACAATTTCCACAAGCTCGCCTACATGGCGCCGGCGCTGCACTCGTCGAGCTCGATCATCTGCGAGCCGATGGAAATCGCGGTGCCGAAACGTCATCTCCACATCATCCATTCGGCGCTGAAGCACTCCGACAAGCCGTTCATGGGCATCGTGACCTCCAGGGATCGAGCCGAAGACACGATGGCGATGGCAGGCATCGTGTTCGGCGAGGATTTTGTCCGCGACAACCCGGTTCTGGTGTCGATCACCAACTGCAATTCGCCGCTGGTGTGGGACGCCACCATGCTGGACGCGATGAAAGTCTATGCGCGCCACAACCAGCCGCTGATCCTCGCCCCCTTCGCCCTTTGCGGCGCCTCGACTTCGGCCTCTGCCGTCGGTGCGGTCGCGCAGGTCAATGCCGAAGCGCTGGCGGGCGTCGCGTTCACACAGCTCCTGCGTCCGGGTTCGCCGCAGATCTACGGACAGTTCATGGTGACGGTCGACATGAAGACCGGCGCTCCCATGGGCGGCACGCCGGAGGCGGCCCAGATGATGTATCTCATGGGCGCGCTGGCGCGGAAGTATCGTCTGCCGTGGCGCACGTCCGGTTTCCATGTCGGCTCGAAGCTGAACGACGCCCAGGCGGGCTACGAGGCGAACATGCTGATGCATGCCGCCATCCTTGCCGGCGCCAACTACATCTGGCACTCCGCCGGTTGGCTCGAAGCCGGCCTGACCTGCGGCTATTCGAAATTTGCCACCGACTGCGAGCAGCTTGTCGGCTGGTATAAATATGCTGGCGGGCTGCCATTCGACGATTTCAAGGAGGCTATGGCGGCTATCCGCGAGGTCGGACCGCAGGGCCATTTCCTCGGCACCCAGCACACGCTTGAACATTTCGAGTCCGCCTTCTTCATACCGAGCATCATGGACTTCAATTCATTCGAACAGTGGAAGGCGGAAGGAGCAAAGGACCACGACACCCGCGGCCGCGAGAAAGCGCGCAACATGCTCGCCGATTATGAGGAGCCGAAGCTCGATGAGGGCATCGCCGATGGTCTCAAAGATTTGATTGCGCGGCGCGAGGAGAAACTGCCGGACAGCGTTAGTTGATCACGGGCGAAGACCCGATGCGAACCATAAGGGAGGAAAAAATGACACTCTTCAGAAGCAACGGCGATAGCGTACCGAGCGCCATCGAAGCAATGGCCAGCGAGGCGCGCGCCGGTCGCGTCGACCGGCGGGAGTTTCTGGCCCTGGCAAGCGCTTTCGGCGCATCGACGGCCCTTGCCTACGGCATGATTGGACTTGCCGTGCCGGAGCGGGCTTTGGCTGAAGAGCCGAAGAAAGGCGGAACGCTGCACGTTTCGATGTCGGTGAAGGCGCAAAAGGACACGCGCACCTACGACTGGGTGGAACTTGCGAACATTTCACGCTGCTGGCTCGAGCCGCTCGTACGCTACACCCGCCAGTTCACATTCGAGCCGGTTCTGCTCGAAAGCTGGGAGGTCAACGACGACGCCACCGAATACGTGCTGCATGTGCGCAAGGGCATCGCCTGGAACAACGGCGATGCTTTCAACGCCGATGACGTGGCCTACAATCTGACGCGCTGGTGCGAGAAGGCTGCCGCCGGCAATTCGATGGCCGCGCGCGTCGGTGCGCTGATCGATGCAAAGACCGGCAAGGCCAGGGAAGGGGCGATCACCAAGGTCGACGACAACACGGTGAAGCTGAAGCTGAACGAGCCGGACGTCTCGCTGATCCCGAACTTCACCGACTATCCGGCGCTGGTGGTCCATCGCAACTTCGACGCCGACGGCGCCAATCCGATCGAGAAGCCGATTGGCACCGGGCCGTTCGAACTGGTGTCTTATGCGGTCGGCCAGAAAGCGGTCGTCAAGCGTCGTGAGAATGGCAAATGGTGGGGCGGTGAAGCGCTTCTCGACGGCGTCGAATTCATCGACTACGGAACCGATTTCAACGCCTCGATAAATGCATTCGACTCCGGCGAAATCGACCTCAATTTCGAGACGCCGGCCGACTTCATAGACATTCTCGACAAGATGGGGCTGGTCAAATCGGAGGTTGCGACAGCGACCACGCTCGTCGCCCGGACCAACATCACGAACAAGCCCTATGACGACAAGCGGGTTCGCAACGCCCTCCAGATGGCCGTCGACAACAAAGCGGTGCTCGAACTTGGCTACGCCGGGCGAGGCACTGTTGGTGAAAACCACCACGTCAGTCCGATTCATCCGGAATACTACGCGCTGCCCAAGAAGACACGCGACGCCGCGGGCGCCAGGAAGCTTATGGCCGATGCCGGGCAGGACGACTTCGAGCATGAACTGATCACCGTCGAGGACGATTGGCAAAAGAACACCGGCGACGCTATTGCCGGCCAGTTGCGCGATGCCGGGATCAAGGTGAAGCGCACCGTGCTGCCGGGATCGACATTCTGGAACGACTGGACGAAATACCCCTATTCGATGACCATCTGGTACATGCGCCCGCTTGGCGTACAGGTGCTGGCGCTCGGCTATCGCACCGGCGAGGCCTGGAACGAAACCGGCTACTCGAACCCTGATTTCGACGCCAAGCTCAAGCAGGCTCTTTCGCTCATCGACGTGGAAAAGCGCCGCGAGGTCATGAAGGACATCAAGCAGATCCTGCAAGATTCGGGCGTCATCATTCAGCCGTTTTGGCAGAAGCTGTTCAGCCACATGAACGAGAAGGTGAAGAACTACGGTGTCCACCAAACCTTCGAGATGGATCTCCAGAACGTCTGGCTGAACGCCTGAGTTGCCAGCAGAGGACGCGTTGCAGGATTTCATGGACCGCAAGAAGGCCGACGGGCAAGATGCGTGGTACTGATAGCTTCCGTCAGTGAACAATCGGGGACACCCATGAAACTGCCACTTTTTGTTGCCGCGCTTTCGATGGCCGTGCCGGCGGCCGCGTTTGCCGGCCCTGCTGCCAACGCCGTGAAGTTCTTTTATGTCCCGTCGGTCAAGTTCGAGGCCGATGCGCAATATCGCGACCGCTTCACCGCGCCGGTGACGAAACTGTTCGAATTGAACGACAATGCGGCAAAGAACCATCCGGATGAAGTTCCCTGCATCGACTTCGCCCCTGGTCTCGATGCGCAGGACTATGACGAGAAGACCGTGGCCAAGACGCTGACGCTGGCCGAAACGCTGGACGGCGACAGCGCCGAGGTGACGGCGACGTTCAACCTTTTTCCGGAAGGCGATGGTTCCAAACGCGAAATGGTCTGGTCGTTGAAGAAGATCGACGGCCAGTGGAAGGTCGCCGACATTACCTCGAAGACCAGCGGCTGGACCCTGAGTGCGCTCGAATGCCTGGCCGGACAGTCGCCGGAGTGATGCCGTGCTTCGCTGCCGTCCCTGGATTTTGGCGACTGCGTGCCTGCTGGCCGGATTGAGCAGCGCCGCCGCTCAGGGCCTATTCGGCGCGCCGCCCGCAAATGCGCCGGCCGACAGTGCGGCACCTCCGCCGGCAGTTTCGCCGCCGGCAGAAAACGCGCCGGCCGCAGCCGTGCAGCCGGGCTCGCCGACCGCGGTGGTGAAGCCGTTCTACGAGCATGCCGGGCTCGAGGTCGATCCGGCTCAGCGGGGTCATTTCACCGACCCGGCAAAGTCGGTGCTGGACAAGAGCGACGCGCTGCGGAGGTCGGGGCAGGGCGAGTGCCTCGATCCCAACATGGCGCTCGACAATTCCGAATACGAAAAGGCGGAGATCGACAAGAGCCTGAAGACCATCGAAGCGATCAAGGGCGACGAGGCCAAGGTCGTCGTCGCTTTTGTCGTCTCCGGCAATCCGCACCGGCTGGAATGGAAGTTCAAAAAGATCGATGGCGACTGGAAGATATCGGACCTGCTCTCGGTGACCGGCGAATGGGCGCTAAGCCAATACCAGTGTGAGTGAGAACGGAACCGATGAAGATCACCAACATCCGCGTCACCCACGTCAACGTCCCGCTCGATGCTCCGTTCTGGTGGACGGCTGGTCTCTACGGCGGCGCCTCGAAATCGATCATCGAGGTCGAGACGGACGAAGGCGTGGTCGGACTGGGCGAGGCGCCATGGTGGCATTTCGGCGAGGTGATCAAGGCCGAGATCGCGCCGGCGCTGATTGGCGCCGATCCGCTCGACATCGCCGACTGCGAGGCGCGCTGCGTGCCGCCCTGGCAGATTACCGCCAACACCGGCGAGAATGCAGCCACGGTGGCGTTCGGCGCCGTCGAACTGGCGCTGTGGGATATAAGAGGCAAGGTCTTCGGCATGCCGCTCTACAAGCTGCTCGGCGGCGCGGTGCGCAAGGACATTCCGTTTTCGGAATATTTCGCCTTTCGCCCCGCTCACGGCGGAGCCGGCGGCGAGATGACCGCCGAAGCGATCGTCGACTACTGTCTCGGCATGCGAGAACAGCACGGCTCGACGATTTTCGAGGGCAAGCTGATCATGGGCGATCCCGAGCTCGAGATCAGGACAGTGCGCATGCTGCGCGAGGCGCTTGGCGATAAAGCGCAGATCAAACTCGATTCCAACATGCAGTGGTCGCTGACCACAGCGCGCTGGGTGCTGCGCGAGATCGAGCCGTTCAACATCCGCAACTACGAGGATCCGGTCGCGACCTTCGAGGAGATGGCTGCGCTGCGCCAGCATTCGCGCATTCCGTTCTCGACGCACATCCCGGATCTCAGACGGGCAGTCGCGCTCGGTGCGCCGGATTACTTCGTCTGCAATTTCGCAGCACTCGGCGGATTGTCGAAAACTCTGAAATTCATCGCCGCCTGTGAGGCGATGGGCAAGGGGTTCTGGTGCTATTCGAACGATCTCGGCATCATGACATCGGCTTATCTGCACGTCGTGGCGGCGACACCGTGGATCACCGAGGCGTCGCAGTCGTTGTTTCGCTGGCAGATCGGCGATGTCATCAAGGACGGTCCTTTCCGCCAGACGGGCAATACGGTGCGCGTGCCGGAGGGTGACGGGCTGGGCGTCGAACTCGATCCGGCGGCAATGAAACGCTGGTCAGCGCACTTTGCCGAACACGGGCCGATGCACCATTTCAGCGACCCGAACAGCCCCAGCCGCTACCGGCGGCTGCCGCTCAACTGATGCGAAGTGCACGTGACCGATCGATGAGAAGAGGTCCTGTCGTGGTTGCTTTATTCGCGGCGGTTTGCGTCCTGGCCTGCGCTGTCACCTGGGAGGCAGGAAGCCACGCGGTGGCCCGCGTGCCTCAGCAAAGCTTCACGCTGCCTGTGGGGTTACCGGTGGAGCGCATCGTTCTGAAGCGGGAGGGCGCGCCCGACCTTGCCGGTTGGGTGGCGGATCGGCAGGACAGTTGCGGAACAATCGTGCTGTTACACGGACGTGGTTCAAACAAGCTGGCCATGGTTCCAAGAGCGAAGCTGCTTTTCGAAAGCGGCTACTCGATCGTGCTGTTCGATCTGTCGGGACATGGCGAAAGCGGCGGCGATATCAGAGGCTTTGGTTACATCGAACGGCAGGACGCCAGCCGCATCCTCGCCTTTGCCCGGCAACGCTTCGCCGGTCGCAAGGTGGCGGCCATCGGCTCGTCGCTCGGTGCGGCTGCTTTTGTATTTGGCGCTCAGCAGGAGCATGCCGACGCTTATGTCCTGGAGCAGCTCTACGCGACTTTGCTGGAAACCACGGCGTTGCGAGCGCCCTTGCCTATGTTGCGCGACATACAGGCGACCATCCTCTTGGCGCAGATGCAGCTCCGCCTTGGCTTCGGGGTAGATGATGTCAGGCCGGTCGATCGCATCGGCGCGATTGATCGGCCGATATTGCTGCTAGCAGGCAATTCGGATCCGTTTGTCGCTCGCAGCCAGACACTGGCGTTGAAAGATGCGGCAGGCGCTGACGCAAAGCTGGTCTGGTTCGACGGCGCGCGGCATGTTGATCTCTATCGCTATGACCAACAGCGGTACCGCGACGCGGTGATGCCTTTCCTGGAGACCAACCTGTGCCGGACCGGGATCAGGTGAGCCGCTCCGTCCGATCAGCCGCGCCCGCGATAGGGGGCGACGCCGGTGTCGGGCAACCACACACCTTCCGGCGGCGCGCCGGTTTGCCAGAACACGTCGATCGGAATGCCACCGCGCGGATACCAGTAGCCGCCGATGCGCAACCACAATGGCTTGGTCGCGGCGATGATGCGGCGGCCGATCATGACGGTGCATTCTTCGTGGAAGGCGCCATGGTTGCGAAACGAGGTCATGAACAGCTTGAGCGACTTCGATTCCACCAGCAGCGCATCGGGTGCGTAGTCGATGACGATATGGGCGAAGTCCGGCTGGCCGGTGACCGGGCAGAGCGAAGTGAATTCCGGGCAGGTGAAGCGAACGATGGCCGGCGGGCCGTCGCCACGCGAAAACGGCACGGTTTCCAGGACTGCCGCTTCAGGGCTCTGTGGCGCCTCGACGTTGGTGCCGAGCTGGGTGAGGTTTTTCGTATCGGTCATGAGCAGGTTCCTTGCTGCATGTCGCCCAAAACTGCGCAGCGATTTTGGGACAGCGACATGCGTAAAAACAAAATTTGCCGCTCATTAGCACAATTTGAAACAGCAGGAAGACGATGACCAGCAACGACCCGCTCCTCCAGCCCTATCGGCTCAAGCATCTGATGCTGAAGAACCGGGTGATGTCGACCAGCCATGAGCCGGCCTATTCCGAGGACGGCATGCCGAAGGAACGCTACCGGCTCTACCATGCCGAAAAGGCCAAGGGCGGCATGGCGCTGACCATGACCGCCGGTTCGGCGATCGTCTCGCGCGACAGCCCGGCCGCTTTTGGCAATCTGCATGTCTATGACGACCGCATCGTGCCGTGGCTCGCCGAGCTTACCGATGCCTGCCACGAGCACGATTGCAAGGTGATGATACAGATCACCCATCTCGGCCGCCGCACCGGTTGGAACAAGGCCGACTGGCTGCCCGTGCTGTCGGCTTCGCCGGTGCGCGAACCGGCCCATCGCGCCTTTCCCAAGACTATCGAGGACTGGGATATCGAGCGCATCGTAGCCGACTATGCGGCGGCCGCGCAGCGCTGCCAGGCTGCCGGCCTCGACGGCATCGAGTTCGAAGCCTACGGCCATCTGATGGACGGTTTCTGGTCGCCGGCCACCAACCAGCGCGACGACGATTTCGGCGGCTCGCTCGACAACCGGCTGCGCTTCACCGGAATGGTGCTCGACGCGGTGCGTGCCGCGGTCGGCGAAAAGTTCGTCGTCGGCATCCGCATGGTCGCCGACGAGGATTTCGAGAAAGGCCTGTCGAAACAGGAGGGCGTCGAAATCGCCAGGCGGCTGGCCGGCTCCGGCAAGGTCGATTTCCTCAACATCATCCGTGGCTCGATCGAGACCGATGCGGCGCTGACCAAGGTCATCCCGGTGACCGGCATGCGGTCGTCGCCGCATCTCGACTTTGCCGGCGAGATCAGGGCAGCGACGAAATTCCCGACCTTCCATGCGGCGCGGATTTCCGACGTCGCCACCGCGCGTCACGCCATCGCCACCGGCAAGCTGGACATGGTCGGCATGACGCGCGCCCACATTGCCGACCCGCATATCGTCAAAAAAGTGATGGAGGGCCGCGAGCACGAGATCCGCCCTTGCGTCGGCGCCACCTATTGCCTCGACCGCATCTATGAGGGCGGCGAGGCGCTGTGCATCCACAATGCGGCGACGGGCCGCGAGGCTGATATCCCGCATATTATTCCGAAAACCGAGGGACCGAAGCGGAAGGTGGTCGTCGTCGGCGCCGGCGCCGGCGGGCTGGAGGCAGCGCGCGTCGCCGCCGAGCGCGGGCACCACGTGACGGTGCTGGAAGCATCGAGCCAGGCCGGCGGCCAGGTGCGGCTGGCAACGCAAAACCCGCGCCGCAAGGAATTGATCGGCATCATCGACTGGCGGCTGGCCGAACTCGACCGGCTTGGCGTCGAGATCCGCTACGACAACTGGGCGGAGAAGGACGACGTGCTGGCGCTGTCGCCGGACGTGGTGGTGATCGCCACCGGCGGGCTGCCGCAGAACTCGCCGCTGACGGCGGGCGACAATCTCGTCACCTCGAGCTGGGATATCATGGCCGGCAGCATCAAGCCGGCCGAGAACGTGCTGCTCTATGACGACAATGGCGGCCATCAGGGCATGGGTGCTGCCGAACTGATCGCCAATAGCGGGGCCAGGCTTGAGCTGGTTTCGCCCGAACGCTTCTTCGCCCCGGAAATGGGCGGCATGAATCATGTGCCCTATATGCGTGCCTTCCAGGAAAAGGGGGTCACGGTGACCATCAACACACGGCTACGCTCTGTGCGGCGCGAAGGCAACCAGCTGATCGCCGAGCTCGCCTCCGACTTCGCCGATGGCTGGCGCGGCGAGCGGCGGGTCGACCAGGTGGTGGTCGAGCATGGCACGCTGCCGCTCGACGATCTCTACCTGGCGCTGAAGCCGCTGTCGAAGAACGCCGGCGCGATCGATTACGAAAAACTGGTCAATGGCGGCGACATCTTTCCGGTGCGCAATCCGCAGAGTGGTTTCGTGCTCTTCCGCATCGGCGATGCAGTAGCCTCGCGCAACATCCATGCCGCCATCTATGACGGCATCAGGTTCGGCTTGCGGATCTGAGGAATATTTTGGATTGATTGGTGGCGCGCAGCCGAACCTCCGTACGGAGAGCCACCACGGTACTTTGGTCCGGTCTGCGCGCCGCGCACGCCGCCGGCCATCGCCGGGCACCGTACGATCTTGCGATTGCGGCAGGACGTTCAAAACATCCTGGCGGTGGCCATACAGAACACAGTGATGACCAGCAGGCCGCCAGCGATGCGTTCGCCTTTTGTCATCTTGGCGCGCAACTGGGTTTGCTTCGCCGCATCAGCGCCGGCCAACTGCCTGCTGGCGGAACCCACCAGCGCGCCCTGAACCCCGGCGGCGATTAACGCCGTCAAGATGCCCAGCGCCAAGACCTTCTCCATCGAGCCGAAAGAGCCGTTGTGGAAGAAATACCACAGCAGCAAGCCCGTGAGGAAAACCACGCCGGCTGCGCCCATTTGCGGCCGGAAGAAACGTTCCGCCCTGATCTCCGGTTCGCGGGCGACCGCGATGGTGGTGCCGGCCCAGAACACGCCCGCCATGACGTGAAGGCCGAGGACGATGATGTAGACATATTGCATGACCGCATTTCCTCTCTTGCCCACCGCTAGGCATATTGATAGATATCAAATGATTAGATGTCAACGCATAAGCTCGAGCCGGTTCCATAGGCTTTGCCCTTGTTCTAGTGTCGGATCATGACGCCCTTTGACCGCCCGCCGATCGGGATGAATCTCGCGCGCACCGCCAAGCTGGTTGCGCAGGCTTTCGACGCTGCCTTGGTCGAGGCAGGCGGCACCCTGCCGGTCTGGGTCACGTTGCTGTCGGTCAAGTCGCGGGAGCTGGCCAACCAACGCGAGCTCGCCGGCATGATCGGCATCCGGGGCGCAACGCTGACCCACCACCTCAACGCCATGGAGACGCAGGGCCTGCTGATGCGCCGCCGCGATCCCGAGAACCGCCGGGTTCACCAGGTGGAGCTGACCCAAGCCGGAGAAGCGCTGTTCCTGAAATTGCGCACCGCCGCGTTAGCCTTCGACAAGCGGCTGCGGAAAGGACTGTCCGACGACAGGCTGGCGGAGTTTGCACAGGTGCTGGCTGCGCTGCGGGCCAATGTCGAGGGTTAGAAATTAGGATAGGAAACGCCATGCGCGAAATTTCGCTGAAGGATGCCGGGGCTACACTCTCGGCGCTGCTCGATCAGGTCGTCGCGGGAGAACCGGCCATCATCACCCGGCACGGCCGCAAGCAGGCGGTCATTTTGTCGTTTCAGGACTACGAAAGACTGGCGCGTGTGCCCAGCTTTGGACAATTGCTGGCAGGATTTCCCGGTGATGAGGATGACCTTCCGCCTCGGCAGATCAGGTCGGTTCGCAAGTCCGAACCATGACGGATCTACGCCCGGCAGCCCTGCAGCACTGCAGCACTGTCAGCCTGGCCTTCTTGGGCGTTCGCGCCACCAGCCATTCGCGCACGCTGTCCGGCGGCATCGGGAAAGCGATGGAATAGCCTTGCACCTGGTCGCAGCCGATCGCCATCAGCGAGTCGAGCTCGGCTTCGGTTTCGGCGCCCTCGGCGACGATCGAGATGCCGAGACCGCGGGCGAGCTCGGTGAGGGCACGCACGATCTTGGTGTTGCCGCTGTTCTCGTTGATGTTCTGGACGAAACGGCGGTCGATCTTGAGCCGATCGATCTCGTTTGGATTGACATGGCTGAGCGATGCGTAGCCGGTGCCGAAATCATCGAGCTCAAGATGGATGCCGGCGGCGCGAATGTGCCGCAGCTTTGCCGCGATACCGGTCTTCTCGTCGTCGAGGATGACGGATTCGACGATCTCCAGCGACAGTTTGTGCGCTGGCAGGCCAGCCCTCTCCAGCATGTCGAACAGGAAGACTTCGAAATCTGTCTCGCGCAGCTCCGAGCCGGATACATTGACGGCGATCCGTCCGAAGGCGATGCCTGCGCGGTTCCATTCGGCTGCTTCGTCGATCGCCTTGGCAATGACGATGCGGCCGATCTCGGGCATGAGACCGCATTTTTCCGCGATCGGAATGAACTCGCCCGGCGCGATCATGCCGCGCTCGGCATGTCTCCAGCGAACCAGAGCCTCGATGCCGCTGATGCCGCCGTCCGACAGCGACACTTGCGGCTGGAAATAGACTTCGAACGCCTTCTCCGAGATGGCGGTCCTGATGTCGAGCTCGAGCTGCTTGCGATAATCGAGTTCGTGCCTCAGCTCCTCGGAGAAGAACGACAAGCTGCCGCCGCCCTGCTTCTTGGCGGAATACAGCGCCAGATCGGCATGGACGAGCAGATCCTGCGCATTGTCGGCGTCGACAGGGTAGACCGCAATCCCGGCACTTACGCCCGGATGGATTGTCGTGCCTCGAAAGACGATCGGCTTGTTGAGCTTGGTCAGGATGCGCCGGGCGACGGTATCGATGTCCTCGGTGCTGCCGGCGCCGTTGAGAATCATGACAAATTCATCGCCGCCGAGCCGCACGTTGAGATCCGACGTACGGCACGAATCACGCATGCGCTGCGCAGCCGCCACCAGCACATAATCGCCGGCGGCGTGGCCGAACGTGTCGTTGATCTGCTTGAACCGGTCGAGATCGAACTGCACCACGGCAACCCGTTCACGCCGTCGCTGCGCGGCATTGATCAGCGTATCGAAATGCTCGGTCAAGAAGGTGCGGTTGTGCAGGCCGGTCAGCCCGTCATGCACGGCGATAAAGGCCATGGAATTGCGCGCATCGACCAGCTCGCGCGTCCTGCGCAGGATAGCATTCGACATTGGCCTGAAAATGAAAAGCGCCACCAGCACGATGACGCCGATGGTCGAGTAGAACAATGTGCGGTTAAGATCGAGAAGTGTTTCGGATCGCTGGTCTGCAAAGGCGCTGATGCGCTGGCCAAGTGCGGCATAGCCCGACAATGTTGCGTTGGCAACGGAAGCGTTCAGGTTGACGCGCTCCTCTCCGCCTTTGTAGCCACCATTGCCGGCCATGTTGAGCCGCGATTCGAATGACGAGATCAGGCGTTCGCCGTTGGCGATAAGCCCGACCGAGAAATAGTCGAGATGGTACGGCTTGGCGAAAAGCACGCTCTCGATCGATTTCGGATCGAACCTTGCCGGCGACGCCGGATCGGCGGCGGTCCGTTCGAGCAGCAGATCGTAGTTCTTCTCGAACTCCACCGTCGCTTGCTTGAGCGCGCTAACCAGGGCCGGCTGCTGGTCGCGTGAGGCGGTACCGGTGGCGCCGGCAAGGAAGACGATGCGCTGCGATAGGGCTTTTTGTGTGCTGACCACATCGAGCAGTGCCTGGTTGTGCTGCTGGGCCGCCATCATCTGCTGCAGCAGGATGAAGGAGGCCACGACCATGGCGGCGATGATCAGCAGAGCCAGCCAGTAGCCGGATTTGATCAGGAGTATGAGCCTGCCCGAAACGGCGTGCACCGGCTGCTGTGACATTTTCTGAGGCGGCCCTCTCGCCAACGAATTCTTGTGCGACAACCTTTGGCTTCAAAGTGTTAACAGGTTTGGGACGGCAGCATGCCGGCGGCGGCGACCGTGGCGGGAAACCCGCAAAGTGGTTATTGCAATCTTTCGCGGCGCCTCCGCATTTGAACATCGTGGCCTCTGCCGTGCCATTGCCGCCACCGAAGCGGTCGCTTTTGCGATGGATTTTTCGTCCGCGCGGCGCGACAGTCCTCATCGATCTCAACAGGGCCTGATCATGACCGAAGCATTCCTTTCCCACATCGACAGCGAGCTTGAAGGACTGAAATCGGCCGGCCTTTACAAATCCGAACGGGTGATAACCTCGACCCAATCGGCCGAGATCGAGGTCGGCGGCGAGAAGGTGCTGAATTTCTGCGCCAACAATTATCTCGGCCTCGCCGACAGCGCCGAACTGCGCGAGGCGGCCAAGCAGGCGCTCGACCGGTACGGCTACGGCATGGCATCGGTGCGCTTCATCTGCGGCACGCAGGAAGAACACAAGCAGCTCGAGGCGACCATTTCTGACTTCCTCGGCATGGAGGACACCATCCTCTACGGCTCCTGCTTCGACGCCAATGGCGGCCTGTTCGAGACGCTGCTCGGCGAGGAGGATGCGGTCATCTCCGATGCGCTGAACCACGCCTCGATCATCGACGGGGTACGGCTGTCGAAGGCAAAGCGCTTCCGCTACGCCAACAACGACATGGCCGATCTGGAGGCGCGGTTGAAAGAGGCGAGCGACTGCCGGTTCCGGCTGATCGCCACCGATGGCGTGTTCTCGATGGATGGCATCATCGCCAATCTGAAGGGCGTCTGCGACCTCGCCGACAAATACGATGCGATGGTGATGGTCGACGACAGCCATGCAGTTGGTTTCGTCGGCAGGAACGGCCGCGGCTCGGCCGAACATTGCGGCGTCGAGGGCAGGGTGGACATCATCACCGGCACGCTTGGCAAGGCGTTGGGCGGCGCGTCGGGCGGCTACACTTCGGGCAGGAAGCAGGTAGTCGACTGGCTGCGCCAGCGCTCGCGCCCCTATCTGTTTTCCAACACGCTGATGCCGGCGATCGCCGGCGCCTCGATCCGGGTTTTCGAGCTGATCGGCAATGGCGATGCGTTGCGTCAGCGCCTATATGCCAATGCAGCGCGGTTTCGCTCCGAGATGGGAAAGCTCGGCTTTACACTGGCCGGCGCCGATCATCCGATCATCCCGGTGATGCTGGGCGACGCGACGCTGGCGCAGGAGATGGCGGCGCGGATGCTGAAGCGCGGCATCTACGTCATCGGCTTCTCCTTCCCGGTGGTGCCGAAAGGCCAGGCGCGCATTCGCACGCAGATGTCGGCCGCCCATTCCGGCGCCGACATCGACCGCGCAGTTGAGGCGTTCGCCGCAGTCGGTCGCGAACTCGGCGTGATTTCCTGAGCGGCCGGATCAAGAGATTCAAGCGACTAAGGTTCTGGGGACAAAAGAATGTCGAACATGATGAAGGCGCTGGTCAAAGCCAAGGCCGAGCCGGGCATCTGGATGGAAGAAGTGCCGGTGCCGGAAATCGGTCCGAACGACGTGCTGATCAAGATCAGGAAGACGGCGATCTGCGGCACCGACGTACACATCTACAATTGGGACCAGTGGGCGCAAAAGACCGTGCCGGTGCCGATGGTAACCGGCCACGAATTCGTCGGAACCGTCGCCGATTTCGGCACGGCGGTGACCGAGTACAAACTCGGCCAGCGGGTTTCCGGAGAAGGCCATATCGTCTGCGGCCATTGCCGCAACTGCCGGGCGGGCAGGGGGCATCTGTGCCGCAACACGCTCGGCGTCGGCGTCAACCGGCCGGGCGCCTTTGGCGAATACCTTGCGATCCCGCAGCACAATGTCGTGCCCATCCCCGACGATGTGCCGGAAGAGATCGCCGCGATATTCGATCCCCTGGGCAATGCCGTCCACACGGCCTTGTCTTTCGATCTGGTCGGCGAGGACGTGCTGGTCACCGGCGCCGGGCCGATCGGCATCATGGGTGCACTGGTGGCGCAGTGCGTCGGCGCGCGAAAAGTGGTCATCACCGACATCAACCCGGTGCGCCTGGCACTGGCGAAAAAGCTCGGCGTCCAGCATGTCGTCGATGCGTCGAAGGAAAAGCTGCGCGACGTCATGCCGGCGCTCGGCATGACCGAGGGTTTTGACGTCGGCCTCGAAATGTCGGGTGCCGCACCTGCCTTCCGCGACATGATCGACACCATGAACAATGGCGGCAAGATCGCCATTCTCGGCATCGCGCCGACCGGCTTCGAGATCGACTGGAACAAGGTCATCTTCAAGATGCTGCATCTGAAAGGCATCTACGGCCGCGAGATGTTCGAGACCTGGTACAAGATGATCGCGCTGGTGCAGGGTCCTCTCGACGTCAGCGGCCTGATCACCCACCGCATCGGCATCGACGACTATATTTCCGGCTTCGAAGCGATGAAGAGCGGCAATTCCGGCAAGGTGGTGATGGATTGGTGAGGCATATAGCGGTGCAAGATGGCGGATAGTGAGCACGGTCGCATCATTGCCTCGCAGGCAAAGATCGGACTGAAGCCCGCCGGATTTCAACGCAAAGGGAAGTCTCGAATCTGGATCGCCGATCGCGGCTTCTGGCTAAGTGTAGTCGAGTTCCAGCCCAGCTCTTGGTCCAAAGGCACTTACCTTAACGTAGCAGTCCACTGGCTCTGGGGTTCGCTCCCTGAAACAGTTACCTTCGATCGTCCTCAGCGCATTGGACAGTTCGTTCCGTTCGAGAGCCCGGCACAGTTTCTGCTCGCGGTTGATCAAATGGCCAAGAAGGCCGTCGAAATCGATCGGGTTCACCGATCAATGTTCCCTTCCGTGCAGGCGACAGCGACAATCCTCGTGAATGAATTGCAGCCGGGCGCCTACGGCGAGTGGGCGGCCTTCCACGCCGGGGTGGCGGCCGGTTTGGCTGGTGATTTTGAAACGGCAAGGCGGCTGTTTGAAAGCGCTCAGAGACATGCGGCTTCGCAGGCGCAGCTTCTCTTGGGCTACATCGATGATCCGATAGCATTTCGAAGCCGTGTCAGAGGCTTCATTGTAGCCGAACGCGCCTACTACGGTCTAGGAGCGTTACCTGCCGCAATAGCGATCTGATTTCTACGACGGTCAAACCCATGGAGGATTTCAACCCACTGTGAGTTTTGCCTCCAG
Organism: Mesorhizobium sp. M1273; assembly: GCF_040318195.1. Taxonomy (NCBI): domain Bacteria; kingdom Pseudomonadati; phylum Pseudomonadota; class Alphaproteobacteria; order Hyphomicrobiales; family Phyllobacteriaceae; genus Mesorhizobium; species Mesorhizobium sp. M1273. The sequence goes on from NZ_JAMYLV010000017.1 coordinate 78,840, forward strand.
CGCCGCTACCCCACTGACAATCGCCGCCCGCTCTTCCGCACCAAGCCTCTCCAGCAGCTCCCGCTCGAACTCCTTCGCCAGCGGCACCATTTCGCGATAGGCGGCAAGCCCCGCTTTGGTCAGCGTCAGATGCTCGACGCGACGGTCTTTCTCGTCTGGCGTGCGGGTCAGCCAGCGGCGCCGCTCGAGTTCGGCGACCGCGCGCGAAACCTTGGTCTTGTGCATGGCCGATTGCTCGCCGAGCGCCGTCGCCGTCATCGTGCCGTGCTGTCCAAGTCCCGCAAGCGTGCGCCATTCGGGCCGGGTCAGGCCGTGGCGGTCCTTGTATATCCTTGAGAATTCGCGGCTGACGGCATCGGCAAGCCGATAGAGCCGGTAAGGCAGGAAGGATTCCAGCTCGAGGATTTCCATGGTTGGCCCTGACTGGGCATGCTGGCGGCTCATGCCGAAATCACCGTTGATGGTTACATTTTCAATGGTTACAAATGAAACCGGTATGGTCAACTCGGAGCATCTTTGCGGATGCGCAAACGATGCTCCGAGACCATGAATTCGGGAGGATTCCATGGCCTATTCCTACATGCCGGGTTTCGGCAACGACTTCGAGACCGAGACTCTGCCGGGCTCGCTGCCGCAAGGCCGAAACTCGCCGCAGCGGCCGGCCTACGGCCTCTATGCCGAGCAGCTTTCGGGCTCTCCTTTCACCGCGCCGCGCGGCACCAATGAGCGCTCCTGGCTTTATCGGATAAGGCCGAGCGTCAGGCACACCGGTCGCTTCAAAGCGGCGAATTATCCGCTTTGGAAAAGCGCGCCGAACGTCGGCGACCATCAGCTCGCACTCGGCCAGTATCGCTGGAGCCCCGTGCCGATGCCGAAGGAACCGACCGATTTCATCGCCGGCATGCGCTCGATCACCACCGCCGGCGACGTGCTCGGCCAGACCGGCATGGCGGCACACGTCTATGTCGCCAATCGCTCGATGGTCGACGATCATTTCTTCAACGCCGACGGCGAGTTGCTGGTCGTGCCCCAGGTTGGAGCCTTGCGCTTCGTCACCGAGATGGGTGTTATCGAACTCAGGCCGGGCGAGATTGCCGTGCTGCCGCGCGGCCTGGTGTTCAAGGTCGAACTGGTCGATCCGCAAGTGCGCGGCTATGTCTGCGAAAATTACGGCGCCAAGCTGACGCTGCCGGATCGCGGCCCGATCGGCGCCAATTGCCTGGCCAATCCGCGCGATTTCAAGACGCCCTGCGCCTGGTTCGAGGACAAGGACACGCCCTGTCGGCTGATCGCGAAATGGTGTGGCCAGTTCCATGTCACCGAAATCGACCATTCGCCGCTGGATGTGGTGGCGTGGCACGGCAATTATTCGCCCTACAAATATGATCTTGCGACCTTTTCGCCGGTCGGCGCAATCCTGTTCGACCACCCCGATCCGTCGATCTTCACCGTGCTGACCGCGCCGAGCGGCGAGGAAGGCACCGCCAATATCGATTTCGTCATCTTCCCGCCGCGCTGGCTTGTGGCGGAAAACACTTTCCGCCCGCCCTGGTATCACCGCAACATCATGAGCGAGTTCATGGGCCTGATTCATGGTCAGTACGATGCCAAGGAAGAGGGCTTCGTGCCCGGCGGCATCAGCCTGCACAACATGATGCTGGCTCACGGACCCGATGCGTCTGGCTTCGAAAAAGCCTCGCGAGCGGAGCTGAAACCGGTCAAGCTCGACAACACCATGGCCTTCATGTTCGAGACACGCTTTCCGCAGATGGTGACCCGCTATGGCGCCGAGCTCGAAACCCGGCAGGACAATTACATCGACTGCTGGGCCGGCCTGAAGAAGCGCTTCAACGGCACGCCAGAGGGCGACTGGTCTTGAGCGCCGTCGTATGACGGATCGTCTGGTGCTTCTGGGTTCGAAGGGTGGCCCGGCGCTGCGGCCGGGCGGCCCGTGGCCGAGTTCGTCGCTGCTGGAGATTGGCGGCCGCACCATCGTCGTCGATTGCGGGCTGGGCGTAACGCGCGGGCTGACCGATGCCGGCATCAGCCTGAAGGCGCTCGACCTGATCTTCATCACGCATTTGCACTCCGACCATGTTCTGGAACTCGGACCTCTCATCCACACCGCCTGGACCGCCGGCCTGGCGGCGCCCGTCACTTTGTTCGGCCCGCCCGGCATCGGCCATTATTGGCAGCGCTTTTGCCAGGCGATGGAGTTCGACATCGAGATCCGCATCGCCGATGAAGGCAGGCCGGATCTCCGCGACCTGGTCTCGATCGTCGAATTTGGTGAAGGCCAGGTGGCCGAAGAGCGCGGTCTCAAAATATCGGCGCTGCGTGTCGACCACCCGCCGGTGACGGACTGCTTTGCGCTGCGCTTCGATCATGCGGGGCAAGGCATCGTCTTTTCGTCGGATACGGCGTTCTTTCCGCCATTGGCGGATTTCGCCGAGGGCGCCGACATTCTGGTCCACGAGGCCATGCTGGAAGAAGGCATCGAGCGGCTGGTCGCGAAGACCGGCAACGGCGCAAGGCTGAGGGAACACCTGCTTGCCAGCCATAGCTTTGCCGAAGAGGCGGGCCGCATTGCTAGTGATGCCAAAGTCAAAAGGCTAGTCGTCAACCACCTCATTCCGGCCGACGATCCCGAGATCGGCGAGGCCGACTGGATTGCCGCCGTCAGGAAAACATGGGCCGGCGACTTGACGATCGCCCGCGACGGCCTTGTTGTGAGGCTGGAGCATGATCCCGAAAAGTGGGAACCGGTTTTCGGAAGAGATCATGCGTAGAACAAAAAATCAAAGCAGCGCCAAAGCTGCGCCAGGAGAGGAAACCGCATGAAGCTTGCCACATTGAAGGACGGGACGCGCGATGGAAAGCTCGTCGTCGTCTCGCGCGACCTGACGCGGTTTACCGATGCTTCGTTCCTGGTGCGCACGCTGCAGGCCGCACTCGACGACTGGCATCGCATCGCCCCGCATCTCGCTGCGATGGCCGAATCGCTGGAGAATAATGCGGTGCCGTCCGCCCGCTTTCACGAGCACGACGCCCATTCGCCGCTGCCGCGGGCCTATCAATGGGCTGACGGCTCGGCCTATGTGAACCACGTCGAACTGGTGCGAAAGGCGCGCGGCGTCGAGATGCCGCCAAGCTTCTGGACCGACCCGCTGATCTACCAGGGCGGCTCAGACTCCTTTCTCGCACCGCGCGACCCGATCCGGATGGCCGACGAGGCCTTGGGCATCGATATGGAAGGAGAGGTCGCGGTCATAATCGACGATGTGCCGATGGGCGCAAGCCTCGACGAGGCGAGGGCGGCGATCCGGCTGGTCTTGCTGGTCAACGACGTGACGCTGCGCGGCCTCACCGCACCTGAACTCGCCAAGGGGTTCGGTTTCTTCCAGTCGAAACCGTCATCGGCCTTTTCGCCGGTTGCGGTGACGCCGGACGAGCTGGGCGATGCCTGGGACGGCGGCAAGGTCAGCCTGCCGCTGCTGGTCGATCTCAACGGCAAACCGTTCGGCCGGGCGAACGCCGGCATCGACATGACCTTCGACTTTCCGGCGCTGATTGTTCACGCCGCAAAAACGCGGCCGCTGGCCGCCGGCACCATTATCGGTTCGGGCACCGTCTCCAACAAGCTCGACGGCGGGCCGGGCAAGCCTGTCTCGGCGGGCGGCGCCGGCTACTCTTGCATCGCCGAGTTGCGCATGATCGAGACCATCGAAGCCGGCGAACCGAAAACGCCGTTCCTGCGCTTTGGCGATAGCGTGCGCATCGAGATGAAGGACAGGGGCGGGCATTCGATCTTCGGCGCCATCGAGCAGAAGGTCGAGCGGTACGAGGGGGCAAGAGCATGACGGGCGAGACATTCTATCTGCTGTGCGGTGTCTGGGCCCTTGTCATGCTGGCGATCTTCATCCGGGCGATCCGCCTGAGCTATTGCATCGAGGCGCGCTCGCCCGGCCTGACCAACCGCAGCGGCTTTCCGCGCAAGGCGATGATGTTTCACACCGTCACCAACACGAATGTCGCGCTGGACCAGGAAACGCAAGCCATGCGGCGGCGCATGATCGGGCTGCTGCTGATTGTTTTGGCTGGGTTTGCGCTTCTATGGGCGGGTGTGTCGCTATTCCGGGTCGCGCCGTGAAGTCATGGACCTGCTGAACCATTTTCGGCGCATGGCAGCCAACAATCTGTGGTCGAACGACCGGCTCTACCGCGCCGTGCTGCAGTTTGAGCCCGGCGAATTCGAAGCCGAACGGACGAGCTTCTTTCCGTCGATCAAGGCAACGCTCAATCACATCCTGGCGGTCGATCACCTCTATCTCGATTTTCTCGAAGAGGGCGGCGTCGGCGCCGCCGCCCATGACGATTTTGTGCCGTTCAATGATGCCAAGGCGCTTTTTGTTGCACAGAGGCCGACCGGCGGCTGATCGCCTTTTGCGACCGCCTGTCGGCGGACGATCTCGAGCGCCGCGTTCTCACCGACCGGCGCGAGGACGGCATGATACCGGAACGGATCGGCGATCTGCTCGCCCATCTCTTCATCCACGACATCCATCATCGCGGCCAGGTGCACGCGATGCAGTCCGGCACCTCGGTGAAACCGCCGCAACTCGACGAGTTCTTGCTCGGCTATGATCTGAAACTCAGGAAAGCGGAGGTTGAGCGGCTGGGCTTGCGAGACCAACTGCTTGGATAATCATGCCAAAGCCACATCGTAACGAGCGAAATGCGGGTCGGATGTCAGGATGGTGAGGTTCTCCACTTGCGCCTGCGCAATCAGAAGTCTGTCGAACGGATCACCATGGTGGTGGGGTAGGCCGCCGACGGCGTTCGCGTGCTGGAAGGTTACGGCGAGCGGCTGAAATTGCATCCTTGGAAGCAGCGCTGGCAGATCGTCCGGCGCATTAAGTTTTCTGATCGAACGTTTGATGGCAATTTCCCAGACGCTTGCCGCGCTCGCGAACACCACCGCTTCCGAAGCCAGAATGACGCGGTGGTGCTCGCTAAGACGTCGATCGTCCGAAATCGACCAGAGGATGATGTGTGTGTCGGCGAGAAACGGGCCGACCGTCATTTCACGTACTCATCCCACTCGGGACCGAGTTCATCAAAATCGTCCGCAATCCAGATCTTGCCCTTCAACGCGCCTATACGCGGCAGGGGTTCGGCCACTGCCGGAGGTACGATACGCGCCGCCGCCTTGCCGTGGCGTGTGAGCACGATCTCCTCGCCGGCTTCCGCGCGGCTGACGAGTTCCGACAATTTGGCCTTGGCTTCGGCAATTGAAACATTCATGGTCAGACCTCTTATGACCAGAATTTAGGTCATAATTGATCAAACCACAAGGCACCTCGGCCGAGTTGGCTACGCTGCCTTGCCGTCCACCTTCAGCACGCCGCGCTTGATCTGGTCCTGCTCGATCGATTCGAACAAGGCGCGGAAATTGCCCTCGCCAAAGCCTTCGTCGCCCTTCCTCTGGATGAACTCGAAGAAGATCGGGCCGATCACTGTCCTGGAAAAGATCTGCAGCAGGATCTTGGTCGTGCCGCCGTCGACGACGCCTTCGCCGTCGATCAGGATACCGTGCTTCTTCATGCGCTCGATCGGCTCTTCATGGCCGTTCACGCGGGCATAAGACATGTCGTAATAGGTCTCCGGCGGGCCCGGCATGAACTTCAGGCCGTTGGCGGCGAGCCTGTCGGTGCCGCCGTAGATGTCGTCGGTGCCGACGGCGATGTGCTGGATGCCCTCGCCATTATACTTCTTCAGATATTCGGCGATCTGGCTGGTCTCGTCCTTGGACTCGTTGAGCGGAATGCGGATCTTGCCGCAGGGCGAGGTGATGGCGCGGCTGACCAGGCCGGTGATCTTGCCGTCGATGTCGAAGAAATGGATCTGTTTGAAGCCGAACAGGTCGCGATAGAAATCCCACCATTTGTCCATCTGGCCGCGATAGACATTGTGGGTGAGGTGGTCGAGGTAATAGAAGCCGACGCCTTCCGGCTTCGGGTCACGCTCGCCCAGCCAGTCGAACTCGGCATCATAGGCCGAGCCCTTCTCGCCGTAGGTTTCGATGAAATAGAGCAGAGACCCGCCGATACCGACGATCGCCGGCACATCGAGCGTCTTGTCGTTGCCTTCATAGGGCGTCGCGCCCTTGGCCACCGCGTGATCGAAGGCATGCCTTGCATCGACCACCCGCCACGCCATCGAGGCGGCGCAAGGGCCGTGCTTGTCGACGAATTTCATGGCATGCGAGCCGGGTTCGGCATTGACGACATAGTTGATGTCGCCCTGCCGCCAGACGGTGATGTCCTTGCTGCGGTGCTTGGCCACCGGCACATAGCCCATGCGGGTGAACAACTCGGCGAGCTTTTCCGGCTTGGCATGCGCGAATTCGACGAACTCGAAGCCGTCGGTACCGGCGGGATTGGTTTTGCTGATCGTGGCGGGCGGTGCGTCGTGCGGGAAGGGACCCATGGCAGTGTCCTCCAAAGCTGTTGTTGGCCGGGAAAAGCCATCTCAACACAATGATAACGCGGACGCGGTGCATGGTGCTTGCATTCAAACGCTTGAAATGATCAGATAATGCGTGAATTGTGCATATGTTTGGGAAAATCCATGGATGACGCGCGCATCGACCAGTTTGACCGCAAGATAATGGCTCTGTTGCAGGGCGATGCACGGCTGACCAACAACGATCTGTCGGAACGGGTGAACCTGTCAGCGTCGCAATGCTCGCGCCGTCGCCAGCGGCTGGAGGAGGACGGCTATATCAAGGGTTACCGGGCGGTGCTCGACCGCGACAAGCTCGGTTTTTCCCTGGTCAACGTCATCTCGGTGACGCTCGCCACCCACAACCGCGACAATGCGCGGCGCTTCGGCGAATTGGTGGCGCGGCTGCCGCAAGTGCAGGAAGCGCACGCGCTGACCGGCGAGATGGATTATATATTGAAAGTGGTGACGCCCGATCTCAAATCATTGTCGGAGTTCGTCAACGGCGTGCTGTTGCCGCACGAATCGGTGCAGCATGTGAAGACGGCGATCGTGCTGGAGACATTGAAGGAAACCGGCGCGCTGCCGATTTAGCCCAGACGGCTTTTCGTTAGATATGGCGGAGGGACAGCACCCAGGACAGCACCCCCCTCTGGCCTGTCGGCCATCTCCCCCTCAAGTGGGGAGATTGGCAGCTCTGACCTCGCGGCCCACTCCGCAACGCTGAAAATTGGCGAAAGCCAACGCGACATCCAATCTCCCCACTTGAGGGGGAGATGTCCGGCAGGACAGAGGGGGGTGTGAAGGATCGCCACAGTGCGGAACTTGACTTCCTCCGCTCGGAACGTGAGGCCTCTCACCCCTTCGACTGCTTGATCAGCCCATAGAGATTGGTGCAGCGGGCGCCGGAGCGGCAATAGGCGAAGACCGGGCTTTCGAGTTCGTCAAGCGCCTCGGCCTGGTCTTCGACATTCTCGGCCGTGATCTGGCCGCTGATGACAGGGATGTAGCGGAAGGCGAGCCCGGCGCCCTCGACCGCCGCTTTGACGGTGTCGGCCGATGGCTGGCCGGGCTGCTCGTCGTCCGGCCGGTTGCAGATCACGCTCTTGAAGCCGGCGGCCTTGATGGTCGCGACATCTTCGGGCTGGATCTGGCCGGAGACCGAATAGTCCTCGCTGATCTGACGGTATTCCATGGCTGGGGTCCTCACAATCTGGCTAGCGGCAGTCTTGCCACTCCCGGACCCGGTCGGCAACCGCCGTTAGATAGAAATCCGGCCGGGCAATTTCAGCCCGACCGGATGGAGTGACTAGACAGCTCAGCTGCCGAGGATCGCGCCTTTGATCTGGGCGATGTTGTTGTGCATCAGGTCGATATAGGTCGCGGCCGGGCCGTCGGGCTGCGACAGCGCATCGGAATAGAGCGTGCCGCCCACCTTGATGCCGGTCTCGCTGGCGATCTGCTCGATCAGCCGCGGGTTGGTGATGTTCTCGACGAAGATCGCCGCCGCCTTGTCCTGCTTCACCTGGCTGACCAGCTTGGCGACGTCGGCGGCGGAGGGCTCCGACTCGGTCGACACGCCTTCCGGGGCCAGGAACGTCAAGCCGTAGGCCTGCTCGAAATAGCCGAAGGCGTCATGCGAGGTGATGACGACGCGCTTCTCCTGCGGGATCGACTGGATCGCCGCCTGCACTTCGCCCTCAAGCGCCTCGAGCTTTTGCGTATAGGCGGCTGCATTGGCCTTGTAGCTGTCGCAACCCGCAGCGTCGGCCGTGCAAAAGGCGTCGGCGATGTTCTTCACATAGATCTTGGCATTGGCGATCGACTGGAAGGCATGCGGATCGGTGACCGTCTTGCCGCCATCGGTTTCTGCGCCTTCGGCGGCATCGGCCTCGGCGAATTCGGGTTTGAAATTGATCGGCGTGACCCCCTTGGTCAGCACGGCAATCGAAGCCTTGGTGGCGCTGGCGTCGACCAGGCGCTGCAGAAAACCTTCGAAATGCAGGCCGTTGACCAGCACGATGTCGGCCTTGGCCATCGCCACAGCATCGGCGGGGCTCGGCTCGTAGACGTGGGCGTCGCCGTCCGGCCCGACGATGGTGGTCAGATCGATGCGGTCGCCGCCGACATTCTTGGCGAAATCGGCGATGATCGTGAAGCTGGCAACCACTTTCAACGGCTCTGCAAAGGCCGAAGATGCGCCAAAGGCGGTTAATGTTATAACGCTCACGGCCAAAGCGGCGCGGATCGATTTCAGCATGGACAGTTTCTCCTTGTTGGGATCAGGCAGTTCTGTGGCGGTGATGGACGATGCGGGCGCGCAGGATGCCGCGCGTGCCGAACAGGATCGAGGCGAAATAGACGACGCCGGCGGACAGGATGATGGCCGGGCCGGACGGCAATGACGCATGGTAGGACAACAGCAGCCCGGCAATACAGGAGGCAAAGCCGATTACTGTGGCCAGCACGCACATCGGCTCGACGCGCGAGGTCCAGAAGCGGGCCGCCGCTGCCGGCAGCATCATCAGCCCGACCGACAGCAAGGTGCCGAGCGCCTGGAAGCCGCCGACGAGGTTGAGCACGACGAGGCCGAGAAAGATGAAATGCACCGGGCTGCCCATCCGGCTGACCGAGCGCAGGAACAAAGGGTCGAGGCATTCGGCGACCAGCGCCCGCCAGAAGATGGCGAGGCTGACCAGCGTCACCACAACGATGCCGCCGATCAGCGTCAGCGCCTCGTTGTTGAGCGCCAGCACGGTGCCGAAGAGCACATGCATGAGATCGACGCTTGAGCCGCGGATCGACACCATGAGCACGCCGATGGCCAGCGAAATCAGATAGAAGGCCGCCATCGAGGCGTCCTCGCGCTGGATGGTGAAGCGCGAGACGGCGCCGGCGCCGAGCGCCACGATGATGCCGGCGATCAGTCCGCCGATGGTCATCGGCAGGATCTCCAGGCCATAGAACAGGAAGCCGGCGGCGGCACCCGGCAGGATGGCATGCGCCATGGCATCGCCGGACAGGCTCATGCGCCGCAGCATCAGGAACACGCCGACCGGGCAGGCGCCGAGCGACAGCATCATCGAACCGGCAAGCGCCCGCTGCATGAAGGCGTAGTCGGCGAAAGGAGCGACGAACAGACCGTAAAGCACCTCCATCATGCCGCCCTCGGCCCGGAGCCGTGATAATGGTCGTGGTCATGGCCGTGCTCGTGGCCACTGTGCTCGTGATCATGCTCGCCGGGCTCACACCATGGCGCGTTGTCCTCCCAGGCTTCGTGGAAGCGGCGCGCGCGCAACAGATTCTCCGGCTGCAGCGTCTCCCTGGTCTCGCCCCAGGCGATCGGCTGGCGCGCCAGGAGCAGTGTTTCGGGGAAATTCTGCCGCACCAGATCGAGATCGTGGACCACAACCATGATCGTGCGTTCCTCGCCGTGCCAGCGCTTGATCAGCGCGATCAGGTCGCCGACCGTCTTGGCATCGACGGCGTTGAACGGCTCGTCGAGCAGGATGAGCTCGGCATCCTGCAACAGCACGCGGGCAAACAGCGTGCGCTGCAGCTGGCCGCCCGACAGTGTGTCGATCGGGCGCTTCTCGAAACCGCCTAGGCCAACGGCCATCAGCGCCTTGCTGACCGAGTCGCGATCTTCCCTCGTATAACGGCCGAGCATGCCACGCCGCGGCCACAGACCAAGCGAAACCAGGTCGACGACCCGGGCCGGAAAGGAGCGGTCGAGTTCCGATTGCTGCGGCAGATAGGCGGCGCGTACGCCGGGCGCCCGGATCACCGCGCCGGCCATCGGCTTCAGGACGCCGACAATGCCCTTCATCAGCGTCGACTTGCCGGAGCCGTTGGCGCCGACGACCGCCGTCAGCGATCCCTTGCGGATCGTACCATTGAGGTGGTGGACCGCAGGATGGCTATTGTAGCCCAGCGTCAGGTCGTGGAAGGTCAGGCAGGTTTGGCTCATGTGACGATCCATGGGGCGATGATCGGTGCAGCAGGGGCGGATTCGATATGTGATGTTATTACATTAGTCAACAAGCCAATCGGGCGGAATTGCGGCCGGGCCGTCATGTTGTCTGCTTTGGCTTGGCTCAAGAAGTTCCGCTCGAGCGGCCTTGCCCCCGGCGAACCCCGCCCCTAAACAGGCGCACCGACAAGAGGAGAAGGAATATCCAATGAGCATTCGTCGTATCGATGTAGGCCCGCGAATGAGCCAGATCGTCATCCACGGCAACACCGTCTATCTGGCCGGTCAGGTCGGCAAGCCGGGCGGAAACGTCGGTGCCCAGACCAGGGACATTCTGGCGGCGATCGACGAATTGCTGGCCAAGGCCGGCACCGACAAAACCAAGATCCTGCAGGCGATCATCTGGCTGGCCGACATGAGCACCTTTGCCGAGATGAACGCGGAGTGGGACAAATGGGTACCGCAAGGCAACACGCCGGCCCGCGCCACCGGCGAAGCGAAACTTGCCGGACCGGAATATCTGGTCGAGATTATTGTTACCGCGGCGATTTGAGAGGCGGCTCCTAACCCTCCCCCTCGAGGGCAGGGCAATCGCATTTGGATTCTTACGAAGATGGACCCCCACCCTAACCCTCCCCACAAGGGGGAGGGAACGCTGCCGCGCGCCCTTACTTCCCCTTTTGGCGCCGAAAGGCAGGCAATTTGCCGAGGTCAGCGCCAACGAAAGTCTCCCTCCCCCTTGTGGGGAGGGGCTAGGGGTGGGGGTACGTCGTAGAGCGAAAGCCTCGGCTTTCCATCTGCGATAGCCCTGCTCTCGAGGGGAGGGTCGGCGAGTAGTCGAAGCGAAGCGGAGACTGCGAGACGGGGTCGGGTCGGCGAGGTCGCACCGACCCCACCCCGCGTCACAAAATGCCGCCATGCGGCAATTTGCTCCGCGACCCTCCCCTCAAGGGGCGTGTCACTATCCCTGCGACGGCGTGAACCGCGCCACCAGCGTGTGGTTCTCTGCCGCATAGGTGAAGCGGACATGGGTGACGGGGTGCTCGGCGCTCCATGTCCGCCGCTCGATCACCAGGCACGGCGCACCGGTCGCGATGTCGAGCGCCGCCGCGATGTGCTTTTCGGCGGCAACGGCGCGAATGCGATGCTCGGCGGCACTCCACGGCACGCGCCCGATCAGCCACGGACCGGGCGCCGTGTCGAAAAACGCTTCTTCGGCAGCCTCCGGCACGGCAGCCAGGTTGATCAGCCGCTGCTCGTGGGCGAACGGCCGCTTGCCGGCGAAATGCCGGCATTCCAGCACCAGCACCGGCCCGGCGACGTCGAGTTCCAGCAGGGCGCGGTCGTCGGCGCTGCTGCGCCTTCTGTCTCGCGCCATGCGCTCATAGCGGTAGGGCAGGCCAAGTGCCTCGACCTCGATCCGGATGTCGTGGATTTCGAGAACGGCTGCCTGCGACTGCGGCCGGCGGACAAAACTGCCCGAACGACGCCGGCGCTCGATCAGCCCGGCCTTGGCCAGTTGCGACAGCGCCTTGTTCACTGTCATGCGCGAACAATTGTATTCGGCCGTCAGTTCATGCTCGAACGGAATGCGGTGGCCGGGCGCCCAGGCACCCGACAGGATCCGGTCGCTGATGTCCGACAGGATGCGCTGGTGCAGCGAAAGAACCTCGCCGCCGTCCGCGCTTCCAGAATCCGCGCTTATTGTCCCGATCATGCTCATGTCGAAAGCGCCGTCATCACCTTGCGGAAGCGCTCGGCGATGGCATCGCGCCTGGCATGGATGCCGCCGCTGACCAGTTTCCTGCCATGCACCCAGACGCAATCGACCTTGGTGCCGCTGGCAAAAATCCAGGCATCAAGGATTGCATCGCCCGTCTTGCCGGCCAGCGATGGATGCTTGCCGTCGAGCGAGACGAAATCGGCCGAGGCACCTGCTGCGATCTGCGAGAGGCCGGCGCCCAGCGCGGCACTGCCGCCATCGAGCGCGGCATCGAACAAAGCACGGCCGGTCGAGCCGCCGGCCACCGCCAGCACGTTGCGGGCGCGGTGGGCGAGGCGCTGCGAATATTCGAGCTGCCGCAACTCGTCCGGCAGGCCGATCAGTACGTTTGAATCCGAGCCGATGCCGAAGCGGCCGCCATGCTGCATGAACAAGGACGCGGCAAAGGTGCCGTCGCCGAGATTGGCCTCGGTGATCGGGCAGAGACCGGCAACGGCGCCGCTTTTCGCCAAATCGGTCGTCTCGGTGTCGGTCATGTGGGTGGCGTGGATGAGACACCAGCGCCGGTCGACCTTGGCGTTGGCAAGCAGCCATTCGACCGGCCGCGCCCCGGACCAGGCAAGGCAGTCCTCGACCTCCTTCATCTGCTCGGCGATGTGGATGTGGATAGGCCCCTCCGGCGCCATCACCGTGATGTTTTCCAGTTCCTCCGGTGTCACCGCACGCAGGCTGTGCGGGGCGACGCCGACGACGCCTTGATTCAGCGCGCGAATGGATTCGCGGCATTTCTCAACAAGCCGCGAGAACTGGTTCACATCGTTGATGAACCGGCGCTGGCCTTCATTTGGCGCAGCGCCGCCGAAAGAGGAATGCGCGTAGAAGACGGGCAGCAAAGTCAGCCCGATGCCTGTCTCGGACGCTGCGGCAACGATGCGCTGCGCAATCTCGGCGATGTCAGTATAGGGCCGGCCGTCACGGTCGTGGTGGAGATAGTGAAACTCGCCGACGCGCGAGAACCCGGCCTCCAGCATCTCGACATAGAGCTGGGCCGCGACCGCCTCGACCTGGTCCGGCGTCATCGACAGCGCGAAACGGTACATCACCTCGCGCCAGCTCCAGAAACTGTCGGCGGAAGGGCCGCGCAATTCGGCAAGGCCGGCCATGCCGCGCTGGAAGGCATGGCTGTGCAGGTTCGGCATGCCGGACAAAAGGATGGCACGGCGCTCGTCGCCGGGCAGGAGCGAGGTATTCGCCTCGACCGTGGCGATCCTGCCGTCGGAGATGACGATCCGCACATTGCTGTGCCAGCCGTCGGGCAGAAGCGCCTGTTCTGCAAAGATTGCTGTCACGTTTTTCTCCAAATCCCGGTCTGCCGTGCCATGATAGCGCTTGCAGTGCCTTTTCATATGTATATACATAATCGTCACCTATTGAAACGGAAAAGATGATGGCTGCAGAGAGCAAAAGCCGGGCAGGAGAGCTTCGCCTCTGGCGCAATGCGCGCCTCGCGACCATGGCCGAAAGCAGCCCCGGGTCAGGCGTTGTCGAGCACGGTGCAATCGCCGTGCGCAATGGCCGGATCGTCTATGCCGGGCCGGAAGCCGACATGCCGGCAGCGCTCCGCCCCAGAGCACTTGGCAAAGACGCCGAGGCGACCGACTGCGAAGGCCGCTGGATTACGCCCGGCCTGATCGACTGCCACACCCATCTGGTTCACGCCGGCAACCGTGCCAATGAATTCGAGATGCGGCTGGCCGGCGCCAGCTATGAGGAGGTTGCCAAGGCCGGCGGCGGCATCGTTTCCTCGGTCAAGGCATTGCGCGCGGCGAGCGAGGACGAACTGGTCGCCCAGTCGCAGCCGCGGCTCGACGCGCTGATCGCCGAAGGCGTCACCACCGTGGAGATCAAATCCGGCTACGGTCTCGACCTCCAAAACGAGAAGAAGTCGCTGCGCGCCGCACGACGGCTCGGCGGTGGGCGGCCGGTGACGGTCAGGACCACTTTCCTCGGCGCTCATGCACTGCCGCCCGAAGCAAAAGGCGACAAGGACGCCTTTATCGATCTTGTCGCCAACGAGATTTTGCCGGCCGTCGTTGCTGAGGGCCTGGCCGATGCCGTCGACGGTTTTTGCGAAGGCATTGCCTTTTGGCCGGAGCAGATCGCCCGCGTGTTCGATGCCGCAAAGGCGGCGGGCCTGCCGGTCAAGCTCCATGCGGACCAGCTGTCCAATCTGCATGGCGCCGAACTTGCGGCGCGCTATGGTGCACTATCGGCCGACCACCTCGAATACACCGACGAGGCCGGTGCGGCGGCGATGGCGAAGGCCGGAACCGTGGCGACCATCCTGCCCGGCGCCTACTACTTCATCCGCGAGACCAAGAAGCCGCCGATCGCCTTGTTTCGCCAGCATGGCGTCAGGATGGCCGTTGCCACCGACAACAATCCCGGCACGTCGCCGCTGACCTCGCTGCTGCTGACCATGAACATGGCCGCGACGTTGTTCGGCCTGACCGTCGATGAATGCCTTGCCGGCGTTACCCGCGAGGCTGCCCGCGCGCTCGGGCTGCTTGGACAGACCGGCACGCTGGAGGCCGGAAAATCCGCCGATCTGGCGATCTGGAACGTCGAGCGCCCGGCCGAACTCGTCTACCGCATGGGCTTCAACCCGCTGCATGCCCGCATCTGGAGGGGACAATGACCGAACTCAAGCTAAGGCCGGGCAATGCCACGCTGGCCGATTGGCGCGCCATCTATCGCGGCGCCGCACTGAGGCTCGACGATGCCTGCCGGCCGAAGATCAAGGCCAGCGCCGAGGCCGTCGCCAGGATCGTTGCCAAGGGCGAGCCGGTCTATGGCATCAATACCGGCTTCGGCAAGCTGGCCAGCGTCCGCATCCCCGCCGCCGATCTGGAAACGTTGCAGCGAAACATCGTGCTGTCTCATGCCGCCGGCGTCGGCGAGCCGATGCCCGTCGCAATCTGCCGGCTGATGATGGCGCTGAAGCTGGCCAGCCTGGCACAGGGCGCCTCCGGCGTGCGGCCGCGGACGATCGAACTGCTCGAGGCGATGCTGGCCAACGACGTTATCCCCGTGGTGCCGGCGCAAGGCTCGGTCGGCGCTTCCGGCGACCTTGCGCCGCTGTCGCACATGACCGCCGTGATGATCGGCGTCGGCGAGTGCTTTACCCCGCACGGCCGCTTTCCCGCCAAGGTCGCCTTCGTTTCGCACGGCCTGGAGCCGGTGACACTGGGCGCCAAGGAAGGCCTGGCACTGCTCAACGGCACCCAGTTTTCGACCGCCTATGCGCTTGCCGCTTTGTTCGAGGCGGAAGTGCTCTACCAGTCGGCACTGGTCGCCGGCGCGCTGTCGACCGATGCCGCCAAGGGCTCCGACGCTCCGTTCGATCCACGCATCCATCTGCTCAGGAAACATCGCGGCCAGATCGAGACGGCCGAGGCGTTGCGCAATTTGATGGCCGGCAGCGCCATCCGTGAATCGCACCGCGTCGGCGACGAGCGTGTGCAGGATCCGTATTGCCTGCGCTGCCAGCCGCAGGTGATGGGCGCAGCACTCGACGTGCTCCGCAAGGCCGCCGAGACGCTCGGCACCGAGGCCAACGGCGTCACCGACAATCCGTTGATCTTTGCCGAGGACGACTCCGCACTTTCGGGCGGCAATTTCCATGCCGAGCCGGTCGCCTTCGCCGCCGACATGATCGCACTCGCCGTCTGCGAGATCGGCTCGCTGTCGGAGCGGCGCATCGCCATGCTGGTCGATCCGGCGCTGTCGGGCATGCCGGCCTTTCTCACGCCCAAGCCGGGTCTGAATTCCGGTTTCATGATCCCTCAGGTCACGGCGGCAGCACTGGTTTCTGAAAACAAGCAAAAGGCCTATCCGGCCAGCGTCGATTCGATCCCGACCTCGGCCAACCAGGAAGACCATGTCTCGATGGCGGCGCATGGCGCGCGCCGCCTCATCGGCATGGTCGAGAATGCGACGGCCGTCATCGGCATCGAATTGCTGGCCGCCGCGCAAGGCTGCGATTTCCACGCACCGCTGGCCTCGAGCGCGGCACTGGAGGCGGTGCGCCGGCTGGTCAGGGCAGAGGTGCCCCATCTCGACAACGACCGGCACTTCCACCCCGACATGGAGAAGGCCATCGCCGTGATACGCAGCGGCGCGGCGGTCGAAGCGGCAAGCGCGGTAAAGCTGCCGGGGGTGACGTCGTGAGACGGTTCACCGTCACAGGCCGCGTTCTGTCGCGCCCCCCTCTGTCCTGCCGGACATCTCCCCCTCCAGGGGGGAGATTGGCTGTCGTCTCGGCTTTCGCCAATCTCCAGCGTTGCAGGACTGAGCGAGGCGCCGAAGCTGCCAATCTCCCCACTAGAGGGGGAGATGTCCGGCGGGACAGAGGGGGGCGCTGTCCCGCCAACCTCAGCCCGGCAACACCGAAACTTTCAAATCCAGAAACAAAAAACCCGCCTCAAAGGCGGGTCGTCGGGCCGAATCAGCACCATACCGAATTTAGTAGCATAGCTGCCGGCACAAAGCAAGAACAAAATGCGTTGCGAGCGATAAAAACCGAAGTCGGTGTTCAAGGACGATTGCAAAGTCGCGTTCCTTCGCGCGGAGACTTCCGATGACCTCACCCTCCTGGCTCACCGTCACCCAAGGCACAGCACCCCTGCTGGTTTCGATCCCGCATACCGGCATCGATCTCGCCGGCCTCGACAGCCGGCTGGTCTCGCCCTGGCTCGGCCGCCGTGACGCCGACTGGTGGATCGACAAGCTTTATGACTTCGCCGAGAGCCTCGGCGCGACGGTCGTGCATACGGCGATTTCGCGCACCGTTATCGACGTCAACCGCGATCCGTCCGGCGTTTCGCTCTACCCCGGCCAGACGACGACCGGGCTCTGCCCGACAGAGACCTTTGACGGCGATCAGCTCTACCGCAAGGGTGAAGAGCCGGGGCCGTCTGAGATCGACGAGCGCCGCGAGAAGTTCTTCGTACCCTATCATGCCGCCCTGCAGGCTGAGATCGACAGGCTGCACGCTTTGCATGGGAAGGTCGTCGTCTATGACTGCCATTCGATCCGCTCGGTGCTGCCGCGCCTTTTCGAAGGCAAATTGCCGGTCTTCAATCTCGGCACCAATGACGGCAAGAGCGCCGATCCGACGCTGCAAGCGACGGTTGGCCAGATCCTCGCCGAAACCCGCGAGAGTTACGTCGTCAACGGCCGCTTCAAGGGCGGCTGGATCACGCGCCATTTCGGCCAGCCGCAAGCCGGCGTCCACGCGCTGCAGATGGAACTCTCCAACCGCGGCTATATGCGCGAGCCCGAAGGCAAGGGCGAACCGGCTAACTGGCCGGTGCCTTACGAGGCCGAATTCGCGGCGCCGATCCGCGTCACGCTGAAGAAGATCCTGGAAACCGCGATCGCCTGGGCCGAACGCTGACGCGCGGTGCACCTCACTCGAAAGGGACAATCATGACCGATCCTCGCCACAACATCCGTGAAGTGCGCAGCCCGCGCGGCAGCGAGCTCAACGCCCGCACCTGGCTGACGGAAGCGCCGTTGCGCATGCTGATGAACAATCTCGACCCAGACGTCGCCGAAAACCCCAACGAACTGGTCGTCTATGGCGGCATCGGCCGGGCGGCGCGCACCTGGAACGATTTCGACCGCATCGTTGCCTCGCTGAAGACGCTTGGCGACGACGAGACGTTGTTGGTGCAATCGGGCAAGCCGGTCGGCGTGTTCCGCACTCATCCTGACGCCCCGCGTGTGCTGATCGCCAACTCGAATCTCGTGCCGCACTGGGCGACATGGGAGAAATTCAACGAGCTCGATAGAAAGGGCCTGATGATGTACGGCCAGATGACGGCCGGCTCGTGGATCTACATCGGCACGCAAGGCATCGTGCAGGGCACCTACGAGACCTTCGTCGAGGCCGGCCGCCAGCATTATGGCGGCAATCTCAGGGGCAAATGGATCCTGACCGGCGGCCTCGGCGGCATGGGCGGTGCCCAGCCGCTCGCCGCGGTGATGGCCGGCGCCTGCTGCCTGGCCGTCGAATGCGATCCCGATCGCATCGATTTCCGGCTGCGCACCCGCTATGTCGATGAGCGCGCCGACACGCTCGACGAGGCTCTGGAAAAGATCGAGCGCTGGACCAAAGCCGGTGAGGCGAAATCGGTTGGCCTGGTCGGCAACGCCGCCGACATCGTGCCGGAACTGGTGCGGCGCGGCGTGCGCCCCGACATCGTCACCGACCAGACCTCGGCGCATGACCCGCTCAATGGCTATCTGCCCAAGGGCTGGTCGCTGGCCGAGTGGCGCGAGAAACGCACCTCCGATCCGAAGGCCGTCGAAAAAGCTGCCCGCGCGTCGATGCGCGAGCATGTCGAGGCGATGGTGGCGTTCTGGAACGCCGGCGTGCCGACGCTCGACTACGGCAACAACATCCGCCAGGTGGCGAAGGAGGAGGGGTTCGAGAATGCTTTTGCCTTCCCGGGTTTCGTGCCGGCTTACATCCGTCCGCTGTTTTGCCGCGGCATCGGCCCGTTCCGCTGGGCAGCGCTTTCCGGCGATCCCGAGGATATCTACAAGACCGACGCCAAGGTGCGCGAGCTGACCCCCGGCAACACCCATCTGCACAACTGGCTCGACATGGCGCGTGAGCGCATCGCCTTCCAGGGCCTGCCGGCGCGCATCTGCTGGGTTGGGCTTGGCGATCGCCACCGGCTCGGCCTCGCCTTCAACGAGATGGTCGCCAGGGGCGACCTGAAAGCGCCGGTGGTCATCGGCCGCGATCACCTCGATTCCGGCTCGGTCGCCTCGCCGAACCGCGAGACGGAGGCGATGAAGGACGGCTCCGATGCCGTCTCCGACTGGCCGTTGCTCAACGCCTTGCTCAACACGGCGTCCGGCGCCACCTGGGTGTCGCTGCACCATGGCGGCGGCGTCGGCATGGGCTTTTCGCAGCATGCCGGCATGGTCATCGTCGCCGACGGCACGCCCGAGGCGGCCAAGCGCCTGGAGCGGGTTCTGTGGAACGATCCGGCGACCGGCGTCATGCGTCACGCCGATGCCGGCTATGACATCGCGATCGAGTGCGCCCGGGAGAACCAGCTCAACCTGCCCGGCATTTTGGGCTGAGCCGCGCCTTGCGCATCCTTCGGGCAGCCGAATACCGGTCGATGCCGTGGAAGAACGGCGGCGGGGTGACGACGGAGATTGCCGTCTCGCCGCCAGGTGCCGGGCTCGACGATTTCGACTGGCGCGTCTCGATGGCGCGCGTCGAGAGCAGCGGGCCGTTCTCCGGCTTCGCCGGCGTCGATCGGACCTTGGCCCTGCTGGAAGGCGAGGGCATGATCCTCGGCATCGCCGGCCGGCTACCGGTCGAAATCACCAAGGCTTCCGCACCGCTTGCCTTTCCGGCCGACGTGCCGACGCAAGCCACGCCGATCGCCGGTCCGATCACCGACCTCAACGTCATGACCCGCCGCGCCCGGGCGATCCACACGGTCGAGCGCCTGCTGATTTCGGCTCCGACGGAGATCCAGGCCGAAGCCGATGAAACACTCATCCTGTGCGTCGACGGCGAACTCAGCGTGGCCGGCGCGGCGCCCATGCAACTTGGGCCGCTCGACGCGCTGTTGCTCGGGGCGCAAGCGCCGGAACTGCGCCTGGATCCGGTCCGGCCGGCCATGCTGTTCGTGATCCGCATCGAGCGCATTGCCGGCAACGATTAACGTCTGTTTCCAAACATGATCGTGACGCCGGCCAAATATCGCGTAAGCTGGTCGCTGCATCACGAAAAAGCCTGAATCTTCCGCCGATCAGAAGCCGAAACGATGCCCATAGTGCTCGCCTGGAAGTTGTCGAAAGACGGCATCTTGTCGTGGTGCGGAAACAAACTTTCGGCCAAGTGTTGCGATGCAACCAATTGCATTTGGACCGGTTTTAGGGACATTGCCGTGGCGGTGACGCCGCACTGCGTCCCCAACACGGAACCTTAGATGAATATCCAGACCAATCTCGCACAGATCGAAAAGACGAGCGCCAGCTTCCCGGCTGTCACCGACGAGCCGATACGCTCCAATTTCCTGCCGGAAGATCGCCTGCGCGCTTTGGGCGCAGCCCTTGCCAATGGCGATGCCAAGGATTTGTTCGGTCTGACGCCTTTCGATTTTCAGGCGCGCATCCGCGACAGCGCCAGGAAAATTCTCGATGTCTACCGTTCCACCAACGCTGCCCAGGCGAGGGGCGAAACGATCACGCCCGCGGCGCAGTGGCTGCTCGACAACAACTACCTGGTCGAGGAGACCATTTTTCAGGTCAAGCGCGACCTGCCGCGCCGCTTCTACCGCCAGTTGCCGACGCTGAAACTGTCGGATGGATCCAGCGTGCCGCGCGCCCTGGCGGTCGCGTGGACCTATGTCGCGCATTCCGACAGTTCCGTCTCGTCGGCCATGTTCAAGGCGATCGTCGAAGGCTTCCAGTCCGTCGAGCCGCTGAAGATCGGCGAATTATGGGCGCTGCCGTCGCTGCTGCGCTTCGTCCTGATCGAGAACCTTCGCCGGATCGCGGTCCGCGTCAATCGCACGCGGGAACTGCGCCAGATCGCCAACGAGGTCGCCGACCGTGTGCTGGCGACGGACGACAGCGCCGACCGGCAGGCGATACTTTCCCACTACAGCGCCCATGCGCAGGACACCACCTTCGCCACCCAGTTGCTCTACCGGCTGCGTGACGGCTCGCAAAATGCCGGCAGGGCGCTGGAATGGCTGGAGGGCGAGCTGGAACGGACCGGCTCCGACGCCGAGGAGATCATCCTCAGCGAGCACCACACGCTGTCCAGCGGCAACGTGACCACCGGCAACATCATCCGCGGCCTGCGCCTGATCAACGACATCGACTGGACGGTGTGGTTCGAGGGCGTCAGCCGCATCGACACCTTGCTGCGCGAACGCACCGATTTCGCCGCGCTCGATTTCTTTTCCCGCGACCAGTACCGGACTGCGATCGAGGAGCTGGCGCGCCGTTCCGATCTCTCCGAATTTCGCGTTGCCGAAAGGGCGATCGAGCTCGCCGGCCATGCTGCCGCTGCACCGGGCTCCGAAACCGGTCCGATCGCTCACACCGACGTCGGCTTCTTTCTGGTCGGCCCGCGCCGGCAGGAGCTCGAGCGGTCGATCGGCTACCGGCCGACCATCGGCAAGACGCTCAACCGGACCTTCCGCAAGACCGGATGGCTGGGCATTGTCGTGCCGGTGTTTGCGCTGACGGTCCTGCTTCTGGTCGTTTCCGGCAATGCGCTTGCCAATCTCGGCCTGTCGGTGCCGTCGATCGTCCTGATGCTGGCCCTGTTCGCGGTGCCGGCCAGCGAAGGCGCGCTCGCATTCTTCAACACCGTCGTCTCGCTGTTTTTGAAGCCGACGCGTCTCATCGGCTATGATTTCAGGCACGGTGTGCCGCCCGAGGCGCGCACGCTGGTGGTGGTGCCGTCGCTGATCGGCTCGCGCGACGATGTCGAGGAGAACATCCGCAACATCGAGGTGCATCACCTCGCCAACACGGCGGGCGAAGTCTATTTCGCGCTGCTTTCCGACTGGCCGGACTCCAAGACCGAGATCGACACGGCGGACGTCGAAATCCTCGAATTCGCCCGCGCCGAAATCGCCAGGCTGAACGCCCGCTATCCCTCGGACGGGGCGCCGCGCTTTTATCTGCTGCATCGGCGCCGGCTCTACAACGCATCGCAAGGCGTCTGGATGGGCTGGGAACGCAAGCGCGGCAAGCTGCACGAATTGAACCTTCTGCTGCGCGGCGACAGCGACACCACCTTCCTGCCGCTGGAAGTGCCATTGCCGGAGAGCGTCGTCCACGTGATGACGCTGGACGCCGACACCCGCACCACCCGCGACGCCGTCGCTGCGCTGGCCGGCAAGCTTTGCCACCCGCTCAACCGTCCGCATTTCGATGTCGCACGGCGCGAGGTTACGGCAGGTTATTCCATCCTGCAGCCGCGCATCACCGCGTCGCTGACCAGTGGCGACGAGGCGTCGTTCTTTCAGCGTGTCTTTTCCGCCAATCGCGGGCTCGATCCGTACGTCTTTGCCGTGTCGGACCTCTACCAGGACATCTTCGGCGACGGTTCCTTCACCGGCAAGGGTCTTTACCATGTCGACGCCTTCGAGGCGGCGCTGAAGGGTCGCATCGAGGAAAACACCATCCTCAGCCATGATCTGCTCGAAGGCGCCCTGGCGCGCTCGGCCTTGGTCACCGACGTCGAACTGGTCGAGGACTATCCGACCCGCTATTCGGTCGATGCGTCGCGCCACCATCGCTGGGCACGCGGCGACTGGCAGCTTCTGGGCTTCATCCTTGGCCCACGCTCAAACGTGCCGGCGCTGTCGCGCTGGAAGATGGTGGACAATCTGCGCCGCTCGGTGACGCCGATCTTCTGGGTGATGGCCGCGATCGCCGGCTGGACGTTGCTGCCCTTCACGCAGGCCGCGCAATGGCAGGCGCTGCTGATCCTTACGCTGTTCATGGCGCCCACTTTCGACATCGTCAACGCCATCCTGCCGAAGAGCGGCGATCAGACGCCGCGCGGCCATTTCTCGGCACTGGCACGCGACGTTGCCTTCGGCACCGCTCTGGTGGCGCTGAAGATCGTGCTGATGGCGCATCTTGCCTGGATGATGGGCGACGCGATCATCCGCACGCTCTACCGCCTGTTCGTCAGCCGCCAGAACCTGCTCGAATGGCGCACCGCCTCGCAGGCACACAAGGGCGGCGACAACGATCTCGGCTCCTACTACAGCATCATGTACGGCGCGGTGATCATCGGCGTCGTCGGCCTCGCTGTCCCGGTGCTGGCCGATTCCACCGGCGCCTTCGTCGCCTTCTTCTTTGCCTTGTTCTGGATCGGCTCGCCCGCCATCGCCTGCTGGATCAGCCGTTCGGCCGAAACCGAGGACCGCCTGCGCATATCGGCCGCCGACATCCACGCGCTGCGCACCGTGGCGCGGCGTACATGGCACTATTTCGAGACCTTCGTGACGGCCGAGCATCACAATCTGCCGCCGGATAATTTCCAGGAAAGCCCGGCCCCCGTGGTGGCGCCCCGCACCTCGCCGACCAATATCGGCGTCTACCTGCTGTCGGTGATTTCGGCACGCGATTTCGGCTGGATCAGCCTCTCCGACGCCGTCAACCGCATCGACGCGACCATGTCGACCATCGAGAGCATGCCGCGCGATCGCGGCCATCTCTTCAACTGGTATGACACGACGACCCTGAAGCCGCTCTACCCGCTGTACATTTCGGCGGTCGACAGCGGCAATCTCGCCGGCCATCTGGTGGCCGTGGCCGCTGCCTGCGCCGAATGGGCCGAAGCGCCGTCGGTGCATGTGCAGGGCGACTTCGAAGGCATCCTCGATACTGTCACCATCCTCGATGAAAGCCTTGAGGAACTGCCCGACGACCGGCGTCAATTGCGGCCCTTGCGCCAGCGGCTCGCCGACCGTCTCGACGGCATGCGGCGGGCGGTCGAATTGATCAAGGCGCAGCCGGAGATGGCGTCGATCCGTACCATCAACCTGGCCGTCCTGGCCGGCGAGATACGCAAGCTCGCGACAGCCATCCACACCGAGGCCGCGTCGACCCAGAGCGACACCATCGCCGATTGGGCGGCCAGGCTCGAAGCCACCTGCGAGGCGCATGTGCACGACGCGCACAGCGACGAAAACGCGGTCGCGGCATTGCGGGCCAAGCTTCTGACCTTGCGCGAGCGCACGCGCCGCTTCGCCTTCGAGATGGATTTCTCGTTCCTGATGCGGCCCGAACGCAAGCTCTTGTCGATCGGTTACCGGGTCGAGGAGCATCAGCTCGACGAAAGCTGCTACGACCTTTTGGCCTCCGAGGCGCGGCTGACCAGCCTGTTCGCCATCGCCAAGGGCGATTTGCCGACCGAGCACTGGTTCCGGCTCGGCCGGCCGATCGTCGAGATCGGCTTCCAGGGCGCACTGATGTCCTGGTCCGGCTCGATGTTCGAATATCTGATGCCGCCACTGGTGATGAAGGAGCCGCAAGGCAGCATTCTCAACCAGACCAGCAAGCTCATCATCAAGCGCCAGATCCAGTATGGCCGTTCGAAGAACGTTCCCTGGGGGATTTCGGAAGCGGCCTACAACGCCCGCGACCGTGAACTGACCTATCAGTACACCAATTTCGGCGTGCCCGGGCTCGGCCTGAAGCGCGGCCTTGGCCAAAACACGGTGATCGCGCCTTACGCGACCGTGCTCGCAGCGCAGTTCACGCCGCATGAATCCGTCCAGAACCTGGCCAGGCTGAGGCGGCTGGGCGCACTGGGCCGGCACGGTTTTTACGACGCGGTGGATTTCACGCCGCAACGCGTCCCCGAGGGCACCGACCATGCCGTCGTGCTCAACTACATGGCCCACCACTCCGGCATGTCGATTGCGGCAGTTGCCGATGCGATCTTCGAAGGGCGCCTGCGCGACCGCTTCCACAGCGATCCGGTGATCGAGTCGGCCGAATTGCTGCTGCAGGAAAGGGCGCCGCGCGACATCCCGACTGCGACCGTCAGGACCGAGGCCGACGAGCGCTCGAAGGACGAGACCGAGCTGGAAAGCCCGGATACCCGCATCGTGCTCGATCCGCTCAGGGCGCTCCGCTCGACCAGTGTCATGTCCAATGGCCGCTATTCGGTCATGGTGACCGCCACCGGCTCCGGCTACAGCCGCTGGGGCGAACTTGCCGTCACGCGCTGGCAGCCGGATCCGACCGAGGACCGCCTTGGTTCCTATATTTTCCTGCGCGACGCCAGCAACGGCGACTGGTGGTCGGCCACCGCCGAGCCGAAGCGCGCCGCCGGCGAGCGTGCGCAGACGCTGTTCTCCGACGACAAGGCGAGCTTCGTCAAATCGATTGGATCGCTGCGTTCGGAAGTCGAGTGCATCGTCATCTCGGAAGGCAATGGTGAGGGCCGACGGGTGACGCTCCACAATGATGGCCCCGCCGACCGGCATATCGAAGTAACCTCGTTTGCCGAACTGGTGCTGGGCTCCGAGCCCTCGGATAATGCCCATCCGGCTTTTTCGAAGATGTTCGTGGAAACCGAGATCGCGCCGAACAACGGCGCGATCTTCGCCACCAGGCGCAAGCGCGAAAAGGACGAACCCGACGTCACCATGGTGCATTTCGTCACCGACCCGTCTGGATCGGCGCGAGACGCCGAGGCGGAAACCGACAGGCGCGCCTTCATCGGCCGCGGCCGCACCATCACCGAAGCGGCGGCCTTTGATCCCGGCGCCAAGCTTGGCGGCCATTCCGGCTTCACCCTGGATCCGATCGCATCGCTTCGCCGGCAGGTGCGCGTGCCGGCCAACAAGAAGATTTCGCTGACGTTCTGGACCGTCGTCGGTACCCATCGCGCCGAATTGGATGCCGCCATCGCACGGCTCGACCATCCCGAAAGCTTCGCCCGCCAGGCGATGCTCGCCTGGACGCGCTCGCAGGTACAGACCCGGCACCTTGGCCTCAGCCTGTCCGACGCCGCCAATGTGCAGAAGCTGGCGCGCTATCTGATCTATCCCGATCCGTTCCTGCGCCTTCCGGGCGAATCCATCGTCTCCGGGCTCGGCAGGCAGTCCAGCCTGTGGCCGACCAGCATATCCGGCGATTTTCCGATTTTCCTGGTCAGGATCGCCGATGTCGCCGATCTGGAGATCGTCGCCCAGGCGCTTCGCTTCCAGGAATACATGCGCGCCCGCGGCATGATGATCGACTTTGTCGTCGTCAACGAGCAGGCGTCGTCCTACGTGCAGGACCTGCAGCGCGCGGTGGAGACGCTGTGCGAAAACAGCCGGTTGCGCGGCAAGGAACTCGGACCCCGCCAGCACATCTTCGCGGTGCGCCGCGATCTGATGGAGGAAACGACCTACCGGACCTTGCTCGCCGTCGCTCGGGTGGTGCTGCATACGCGCAACGGCACCATCTTCGACCAGATCGAGCGTGCCGAGGCCGCGGCACTGCAGGCGCGGGACGCCGCCCTCCAGCCGGCAGACCTTGCAGCGCTTCGCGAGCCGTCCTTGCCGGTGCCGACGTCGCAAGTATCTGCCGCCCAGGCACTGATCGAGGGCCGCGTCGACGGCAGCGGGCTCGACCAATGGAACGGTTTCGGCGGCTTCGACGGCGGCGGACGCCACTACGTCGTGCGTCTTGCCGGCCGGCGCACGACGCCGCAGCCGTGGATCAACGTCATCTCCAACCCATCGTTCGGGTTCCACATTTCGGCTGAAGGCGCTGCCTTCACCTGGAGCCGCAACAGCCGCGACTATCAGTTGACGCCATGGTCGAACGATCCGGTCACCAACCGGCCGGGCGAGGGCATCTACATCTACGATCACGCCAGTGGCAGGGCGTTCTCGCCAATGGCTGCCGTGGTGCGTGATCCGACAATGACCTACGAAACCTGGCACGGGCAGGGTTTTTCGACGTTCCGCTCAAAACGCGGGCCGCTGTCGATGGACCTGACCCATGTCGTCGATCCCGTCGATCCGGTGAAGATATCGCGGCTGCGCATCCAGAATTCGGGTTCGGTGCCGATGCGGCTGCGCGTCTACGCCTATGCGGAATGGGTTCTTGGCGGCCATCGCTCGCGCACCGCTGCAAGCATCGTTCCGTCGAGGGATGCCGCAACCGGCGCATTGCTGGCGCAAAATCCCTATGGGCTCGATTTCGGCGAGCGGATCGCCTTTCTGGCCGCCGACGGTGCTGTGCATTCGGTCACCGCCGATCGCGGCGAGTTCATCGGCAGGCAAGGCACGAGCGAGTTTCCGCATGCCGTGCTGAGCGGCGCCGGCCTGTCCGGCCGTGTCGAGGCCGGCGACGATCCCTGCGCGGCCATCGCACGCGACATCGACATCGCTGCCGGCGGCGACGTCACGCTGCTCTGGCTGCTCGGCGACGCGGCCTCACCCGAGGCGGCCAGCGCGCTGGTGCAGACCCATCGCTCCAGGGATTTCGATCAGCGGCTGGCCGACAACGAGCGCACATGGCGCGGCTTTCTCGACACCATCCAGGTCGAGACGCCGGACAAGGCACTCGACGCCATGGTCAATCACTGGCTGCCCTATCAGAGTCTGGCCTGCCGCATCCGTGCCCGCTCTGCGTTCTATCAGGCGAGCGGTGCCTTCGGCTTCCGCGATCAGTTGCAGGATACCTTGGCCTTGCTGGCGCATGACCCCAAGCTGGCGCGCGATCAGATCCTCAACGCGGCGCGGCGGCAATTTCCCGAAGGCGACGTACAGCATTGGTGGCTGCCGCGCACCGAGGCCGGGGTCCGCACCATGATCTCGGACGACGTGGTCTGGCTGGCCCACGCCACGGCCCGTTACCTGCTGGTGACCGGCGACACCGCGATCCTGAAGGAGCAACTGCCCTTCATCGAAGGGCAGGCGCTGGGCGAAGGCGAGCACGATGCTTTCTTCATCCCGGAAATCTCGAAGAAGACAGCCTCGCTCTACGACCATTGCGCGCGGGCGCTCGATCTTGCCGTCAAGCGCAGCAGCCCAGCCGGGCTGCCGCTGATCCTCGGCGGCGACTGGAACGACGGCATGAACCGCGTCGGCGAGCACGGCAAGGGCGAGAGCGTGTGGCTGGGCTGGTTCCTGCTGAAGACGCTGGGCGACTTTGCCGCTGTCGCCAAGGCGGAGCGCGATGCCAAGCGCGTGCAGGCCTGGACGAAGCACGCCGAGGTGCTGAAGCGGGCGCTGGAAAGCACCGCCTGGGATGGCGAGTGGTATCGGCGCGGCAGCTTCGACGACGGCACGCCGCTCGGCTCGCGCAAGTCGGACGAGTGCAAGATCGATTCGATCGCCCAGTCCTGGAGCGTGCTTTCGGGCGAGGGCGACCCGGCGCGGTCGACCACGGCAATGGCGCAGGCGATGAAAGCGCTCGTCGACGACGACCTCAACATCGTCAAACTGTTCACCCCGCCCTTCTCGAAGACGGAAAAGGACCCGGGCTACATCAAGAGCTATCCGCCGGGGGTCCGTGAAAACGGCGGCCAATACACGCACGCGGCGACATGGTTCGTCATTGCGCTGGCCGAGATGGGTCGCACCGACGATGCCTACCGCTGCCTTTCAATGCTCAATCCGGTCTACCATGCTCTCGATGAAGCCGCGGCGGAGCGCTACCGCGTGGAACCTTATGTCGTCGCGGCCGATGTTTATTCCGGGCAAGACAAGGGCGGCCGAGGCGGCTGGACCTGGTATACCGGGTCGGCGGGCTGGCTTTATCGCGCCGCGGTCGAGAGCATTCTCGGCATAGAGCGCCGCGGACAGCGCCTCCAGTTCACGCCGAGACTTCCTAGCCATTGGGACGGCTATTCGGCAACTCTGAAGATGCTGGGCGCCGAGATCAAAGTACGCGTCGTCCGCGACAAAAAGGCCCGGGCCATCTCACTTGAAGTGAATGGCACGAAGACCAAATCTTCGTCCTTCGAGCCAAAAGCCGGAGATAGTGCCGAGGTGGTCGTCAGAATACCGGCCTAGATTCAAGGGCTTGGAGCGTCGCTTAGCGTTTCCCAGGGCACGCACGGGCGCTCCAAGTGCCTCTACCGGTTATATTTGCGTTTGACCTTGCTGAATGCCTGCACACGACTTTAGACGTCGTGCCCAGGGTCTTGCTGATTAAAATTGTGGCAGTGCTTTCCAGCTGCCATGATTTTGCCGCAACGCTGACATTTCACCTTTTATCTCAAACTGTTAGACGATCACGGCAAATTTCGAAGCGTCGTCATCTTTTGTTCGCGGAATGGGAACGGAAGAGCTAGACGAGCATTGTTTTGCGACGCGTCAACCGATACGAGTCAAAAAATGACGCACTGCACCATAAATAATTGGCGGAGTAGCTGAAGTGTCACTTCTGCAAATCTACTGGCGAGCCCTTGGTTATCTCGCTGCCGACAGGAAACGCGTTGCGTTTATCTGCGGGGCGAATGTCGCGCTTGCCATTATCGCCATTCTCGAGCCGATCATGTTCGGCCGGGTGATCGATGCCATTTCGGACCGCGGCTCGGTATTCGCGACGCTCGCAATGTGGGCCGGTCTCGGCGCGTTCAACATCATCGCCTTCGTGCTGGTGGCGCGCGGCGCCGACCGCTTTGCCCACCAGCGGCGCAGCGAGGTTCTTTGCCAGTCGTTCGAGCGCGTGATCACCATGCCGCTTGCCTGGCATCATCAGCGCGGCACCTCCAATTCCCTGCACACGCTCCTGCGCGCGGTCGAGACCTTGTTCAGCCTCTGGCTGGAATTCATGCGGCAGCATCTGTCGACCGCGGTTGCGTTGGTCCTGCTGGTGCCCACCGCGCTCAGCATGGATATCCGCATGTCGATGGTGCTGCTGGCGCTTGGCGCGCTCTATGTCGGCATCGGACGGCTGGTGATGCGGCGCACCAAGGAAGGCCAGGCGGCCGTGGAGCGGCACTACCACAAGGTATTTGCGCATGTGACCGACTCGGTCAGCAACGTCGCCGTCCTGCAGAGCTACAATCGCATCGGCCATGAGACCGAGGCGCTGAAGTGCTACGTCAAGAACCTGCTCGACGCACAGAATCCGGTGCTCGACTGGTGGGCGATGGCCAACGCGCTGCACCGCCTGTCGTCGACGATTTCGATGATGGTGGTGCTCTTGATCGGCGCCTATCTGGTGACGCACGGCCAGTTGCGCATCGGCGACGTCATCGCCTTTACCGGCTTTGCCACGCTGCTGATTGCCCGGCTCGACCAGATGTCGGCCTTCGCCAACCAGATTTCCGAGGCGCGCGCCAAGCTCGAGGAATTCTATCATCTCGAGGACTCTGCATCCGACGCCGCCGAGCCCGATGGGCTGCGCGATCTCGTCAACGTCACGGGTCATGTGCGTTTCGAGAATGTCTGCTTCGAGTTCGGCAATTCCGGGCAGGGCGTCGACGACGCGTCGTTCGAGGTCCAGGCCGGCCAGACCGTCGCCATCGTCGGCCCGACGGGCGCCGGCAAGACGACGCTCATCAACCTTCTGCAGCGCGTCTTCACCCCGTCCAGCGGCCGTATCCTGATCGACGGCATCGACACCCGCACGGTGACCCGCAAGTCGCTGCGCCATTCGATCGCGACCGTCTTCCAGGATGCCGGCCTGCTCAACCGCTCGATCGAGGACAACATCCGCGTCGGCCGCGCGGAGGCGACCTATGACGAGGTTCATGCCGCGGCCAATGCCGCCGCCGCGCAGGATTTCATCCTGTCGAAGAGCGAGGGCTACGACACGGTCGTCGGCGAACGCGGCGGACAGCTGTCCGGCGGCGAGCGCCAGCGCATCGCGATCGCCCGCGCCGTGCTGAAGGACGCGCCCATCCTGGTTCTCGACGAGGCGACCAGCGCGCTCGACGTCGAGACGGAAGACCGCGTCAAGGACGCCATCGACGAATTGCGGCGCGGCCGCACCACCTTCATCATCGCCCACCGCCTGACCACCGTTCGCGATGCCGATCTGGTCGTGTTCATGGACAAGGGCCGGGTGGTCGAGATGGGCGGGTTCACCGAACTGTCGCTGCGCAACGGTCGCTTCGCCAGCCTGCTGCGCGCCGGCGGCCTGCTCAACGACGAGGAGGTCCGCCGCCTCAGCCGTCCGGTGAACGAAGCCGCTTGAGCAGCACGGCTTGCCTTCTCCCCTGTGGGAACCACAAGGGGGGCAGCGCCATCGCAGGTGGAGAGCCGAGGCTTTCGCTCTACGATGTACCCCCGCCCCTAACCCCTCCCCACAAGGGGGAGGGAGACTTCCGTTGGCGCTGACCTCGGCAAATTTGCCTGCCTTTCGGCGCCAAAAGGGGAAGTAAGGGCATGCGGCAGCGTTCCCTCCCCCTTGTGGGGAGGGTTAGGGTGGGGATCCATCTTCGTAAGAATCCAAATGCGATTGCCCCGCCGTTCACGGGGAGAACGGGAGACGCCGTACCGCCGCTGCGGTTGCCGCAACTCCGCCGGCGGTCTATGTAAGGCGGCATGAGCGACACGACTTCACGCCTCTCCGGCTGGATGGACCTTGCCAACCCGACGCGGTTCGTCGGGCTGGCCGACAAGGTCGTGCCGTGGCTGGCGAGCGTTGCCGCCATCATCCTCGCTGTCGGCCTCTACATGAGCTTCACGGCGCCCGAGGACTTCCAGCAAGGCATCACCGTTCGCATCATGTATATCCACGTGCCTTTCGCCTGGCTCGCCATGATGTGCTACACGCTGATGGCGGTCTCGGCACTGGGCACGCTGGTCTGGCGCCATCCGCTGGCCGACGTGGCGCTGAAATCGGCGGCACCCATCGGCGCCGTCTTCACCGCCCTTGCACTGATCACCGGTTCGATCTGGGGCAAGCCGATGTGGGGCACCTGGTGGGTGTGGGACGCGCGGCTGACCTCGGTGTTCATCCTGTTCCTGATGTATCTCGGCATCATCGCGCTGACCCGCGCGCTCGACGATGCCGGGCGCGCCGCCTGGGCCGCCGCCATCATCACCCTGGTCGGCTTCATCAACATTCCGATCATCAAATTTTCGGTCGACTGGTGGAACACGCTGCATCAGCCGGCGTCGGTGTTCCGTCTCGGCGGGCCGACCATCGATCCAAGCCTGTTGTGGCCATTGCTGGTGATGGCGCTCGGCTTCACCGTGCTTTTCTTCGCGTTGCACCTAGCGGCGATGCGCACGGAAATCCTCCGCCGCCGCGTCATTTCGATGCGGCGGGTTGCCGCGAGGCAGGCTAACTGACCGCCGTCGAGTTCCTTCGCGCCCCCCTCTGTCCTGCCGGACATCTCCCCCTCAAGGGGGGAGATTGAATGTCACGTATCGTTTCGCCAATCGCGAATGTTGAAAGAGAGGCGAAGCTACCGATCTCCCCCCTTGAGGGGGAGATGGCCGGCAGGCCAGAGGGGGCGCTGTCCCTCCAGCGTTTGAAGGATTTTGTACCTGAAGCGCACGCGCTCCAGCTGGACTCACCCCATCCGTCCTCGCGCCTTGACCTGGAGCGTCTCGATCACCGTCTCGCCTTCGACCAGATGCACCTCGTCGAACAGGTTGGTAACGACGCAGCAATGATCGGGCACGACGCGCACGCGCTCGCCGATGCGAAGCTCGGCGCCGCCTGACAGCGTGACATTGCCGTGCTCTTCGCTGAGGCTGGTCACCCTTGCGCCTGAAATGCCCAGCAACTCGCCGAAATCGGCGAGCCCCAGTGTGTCGCTGGAGAGCGCCTTGCTGCCGGCGTCGAGGATGGCGCGTGTCGGCGTTGGGTGGCTGACCACCGTCGACAGCACCGTCAGTGCGCAATCGTCGAGGCTGCCGACGCCTTTGGCGACCTGGTAGCGGTCGAGATAGATGTAGGTGCCGGGCCGGTATTCGGTAACGACGCTGTGCTCGCCGGAACGCCACATATCGGGTGTGCCGCCGCTGGAGATGCGCTCGCAAGCAAGGCCGGCTGCGGCAAGTGCTTGCCGCGCTTCGGCGAGCCACGCCTCGGTCTCGGCGGCGCGGCCGGCCCCCGGGTAGGTCATCAAGCCGCCGAAGACGAGCCCCCGAACCTTGTCGATCTCGCTCGCCAGCGCGACTGCCTCGCCGGCCGACTGCACACCGCAGCGGCCCATGCCGGTGTCGCATTCGACCAGCACCGGCAGGCGGTGGCCGGGATCGGCAAAGGTGGCGGCAAGCCCCATCAGCGTGTCCATGCTGTCCGTTGTCACCGACAGGGTTACGCGGCCGTGCAGCGCCTTGAGGCGCTCCAGCTTGGCCCGCCCGACGATATTGTAGGGCAGAAAGATGTCGGTCAGTCCGGCATCGGCCATGACCTCGGCCTCGCCGATCTTCTGGCAGGTGATGCCGACGGCGCCCGCCGCGATCTGCTTCTTTGCCCAGTAGGGCAGCTTGTGGGTCTTGACGTGCGGCCTGAGCTTCAGCCCGTGCCGGTCGGCATGGGCCTGCGCCCGCGCGATATTGGCTTCGGCGCGGTCGGCATCGATCAGGATCGCCGGCGTATCGAGGTCGTCTATGCTGCGCATGGTCTCACCATCGGAAAATTGGTTGACCTTATGGCCCTGATCGGACCGCATGTCATGGGGCCAGCGACAGCAGTTTGCATCGACACCGGATGGACGTTCGGCTATTGCGGTTTGAGCAATTCCAGGAAAAGTGTGAAACGGTTTTCCGTCCGGAATTGCGTCCAAAAAAAGATCGAGCGGTTCGGCGTTTCCGTGAAACGATGAACCGTTCTAGCGCTCGCAAAGCGACGGGAAGGAACCACGATCATGAAACGCTCCGCCATCAACGACATCATCCGCGACGCCGACGCCTTCATCCGCTCGTTCGGCTACATCATGCCGCCCTTCGCCTACTGGTCGCCGGAAGAGATGAAGGCGCGCCGGCAGGATTCGTCGGCAATCTTCTCGTCGCGGCTTGGCTGGGACATCACCGACTACGGCCAGGAGAAATTCGACGAGCTCGGCCTGTTCCTGTTCACCGTTCGCAACGGCCGCTACGAGGACATGAAGAAGGGCATGGGCATGCTTTATGCCGAAAAAATCATGATCTCGCGCAAGGATCAGCTGTCGCCGATGCACCGCCACAACATCAAGGCCGAGGACATCATCAACCGTGGCGGCGGCAAACTGGTGCTGGAGCTGTTCATGCATGATCGCGATGGCGGCATCGATCCGAAGGCCGAAGTATCGGTGCCTGTCGACGGAACCATCCACAGACTACCTGCGGGTGGGCTCCTGAAGCTCGACCCAGGCCAGAGCGTCACCTTGCTGCCGGGCGTCTGGCACGCCTTCTGGGCCGAGGGCAAGGACGTGCTGATCGGCGAGGTTTCGACCGTCAACGACGATCTCACCGACAACGTCTTCCGCGAACCAATCGGCCGCTTCGCGGACATCGACGAGGACACAGCACCGCTGCACCTGCTGGTGTCCGATTATGAGAAGTGGGTGGGATAGGGGAGGGTGGCATTTCAACCGGCCTC
This sequence comes from Mesorhizobium sp. M1273, assembly GCF_040318195.1. NCBI lineage: Bacteria > Pseudomonadati > Pseudomonadota > Alphaproteobacteria > Hyphomicrobiales > Phyllobacteriaceae > Mesorhizobium > Mesorhizobium sp. M1273. The sequence goes on from NZ_JAMYLV010000017.1 coordinate 113,114, forward strand.
ATGAGAGGGGCTCATCAGGTTCGTCGGCGCCGCCCCTCATTGCCCTGCCGGGCATTTCTCCCCGTATAGTGACGGGGAGAAAGACGCTATCGCAGATGGTTTCGCAAACAGGCAGCGTTGCGGAATAGTGGTCGACATTGCGTCTATCTCCCTTCTCCCCGTCACTATACGGGGAGAAGGTGCCGGCAGGCGGATGAGGGGCAGCACCGATGCTTCTCGCTAGCTGCACCTGTTCGGCAACTGCTACCGCGCATGCTTGTCGGCCCTGCGGTTGCCCAGCAGCAGCTTGCGCTCGAGATGCGCCCGCAGTTCTCCATAATACGCCGTCAGGAACGCGCGCGCGTCATGGGCTTGGGGTGCCGCGCCGATCTTGCGTCCGATCGTCTCGGCAACCGTCCGCAGGGCGAAATAGTCGTCGCGGCGCAGCACCTCCTCCAGCTTGTGGAGTTCGGCAATTCCGTAGGCGTCGAGCTGGGCGTGGCTGAACCGGAACGCGCCAGCGCCGGCATCCTGCCGGGCCGACAGATCTTCCAGCAAGGCGCGCTTCGGTGCCTCGACCACCCAGGTCCCCGCCAACAGGTCGCCGATCCGCATGCGGTCGCGATTGAACAGCGGGAACAAGGCAAACAGCAGCGTCCACACCAGTCCGAACACCGTCGTCAACGTGTCGGCGAGGTCGGTCCCGCTGCGTCCAACGATGATCGACAGCGGCAGGAACACCTCGATCTCGCGCATCAGGTTGCGGGCGATGACCTGGTCGATCGACAGGCCGTCTCCGCTGCGCGACGCGACCCGGATGCCGACGATCCGCTTGCCGGGCGTAGCCGCGCGCCGGCCCGCTTCGAAGACGATGAAGTAGGCGTTGCGCAGAAAGAAGATCAGGATGATCCAGACGACGAAGAGCGGCTGAAATCCCTCGCTGCCAAGGCCTCCCACCCCGAATAGCGCGACGATCGTGATCACGATTGCCGCCACGGCGATGAACACGATGTCGAGCAGGAAGGCGGAGGCCCGCGTGCCGGCGTCGGCCAACTTTATCCGGAGATCGACGCCTTCGGGCGTGATCAGCGGCCGTACAGCCGCGAAGGCGGCGCGTTTAACGATCGCCATGCCGCACCGCCCGGAACAGGTAGAAATAACCGATCCACAGCACCAGCATGCCCCCGCCAATGCCGTAGCGCGTGACGTCGCTGGTGATGGTCTGCCTGCCAATGCCCTCGAGCAGCCCGGCAAACAGCAGCATGACCGAGACCCCGACCATGGCGTTCGCGGCGATGCGTCCGGCGCGAGCCGCTGCCGCCATGCGTGTCAATTCGCCGGGAAAGGCGATGCTGGTGCCGATGCGCATGCCCGCCGCGCCGGCCAAAGAGATTGCGAACAATTCGGTGGTGCCGTGGATGGCCAGCCAGCCGCCGAGCTCCATGCCAAGCCCCTTGGACCAATAGACTTGGAACAACGCCCCGATCATGCAGCCGTTGTACAGCATCAGCAGCACCGTCGGCACCGCGAAGGCGAAGCCAAGGGCGAAGGCCAGGATTGCGACCTGGACGTTGTGCGTGAACAGATAGGCGGCAAAGCCTGAGAGAAAGCCATTGTCGCCATCATAAAGCATGCCTCGCAGCAGCTCGGCCGAGGTGTCGGGGCCGCGGCCTCCTGCCAGGCCGGGCGGGATGATCGCGTCGAACCAGCTCTTGTCGGATGCCACCAGCCAGGCGCCTGCACCAATGCCGATCACCATCAGCGCGACCGACGCCAATGTCTCGCGCCACAGGTCGCGAATGGCTTCGGGCCAGTCATGCAGGAAGAAATCGGCGAGGCGCTGCCGCAGCCCGCGGCGCGCGCCGTAGAGATAGAAATAACCGCGCAGCGACAGCGCTTCGAGATAGCCGACCAGCGCATTGTCGAGCGATGTCGCGCGCGCCACCGACAGGGAAGACAGCGCCGATCGATAGAGCAGCGGCAGCGACAGCAGCTCCTCTTCGGAAAGCGTCCGCGGCGCACGCTTCTCGACACGCGCCAGCAGCGCCTCGAATGCCTTCCAGTCGGCCTCGCGCTCGCGGCGGAAGCTGGCCAGCGACTGGCGTACCGCGTCGCCGCGCTCCGCATTGCCGCGTACCGGCGCCGTCACAGCAAATCCTCCTGCTTGAACTGCAGATAGCGCTCGACCAGCGCCGGGCCGAGCCGGTTGTGGTCGGCTTCGATCACATGCGCCCCGAGCAGGCGCAGCCGGCCGATGACGACCTGCCTTTCGCGCAAGAGCCCTCCGGCGACGACCGCGCGGGCAACATCCTCGCCGGAGCGTGGCGGCAGGTCGGCCAGGCTCTCCAGTTCGGTGTCCTTCATCATCATGAACAGCACGAGATGCCGTTCGGTGAGCCGGCCCACGGTGCGCAGCATCAATTCCGCACTGATCGGATCGACGAAATCGGTGAAGATGATGACCAGCGAGCGGCGGTCGAGCCGCGCCGCCAGCGTCGTCAATGCCAGCGTGAAATTGGTCTCCTCGCTGGAGTAGTCGATCTCGGCGGCCCGTTTCTGGATCATCGCAAAGCTGGCGGGGCCGCGCACCGCGCCGCTCGAAACGCGCGGCCTTGCATCGAAGCCGAACAGGCTGACCATGTCACCGCCCTTCAGCGCGATGAATGCCGACAGCAGGGCGGCCGTCACCGCCCGGTCCACCTTCGGCACCCCGTCGACCGGTTCGCACATCAGGCGTCCGCTGTCGATGGCCAGCACGATGTTGTTGTTCTCCTCGATGCGGAACTCGCGCGCCAACAGCTTGCCGTGGCGGGCGCTGCGCTTCCAGTCGATCATCCGCCGGCCCATGCCCGGCTGGTAGTCCTTGAGCGCGTCGAACTCGCGGCCTTGACCGGCGCGGCGCTGCGCATGGCCTTCGGCAAGCGCCGCATGTTGCAGCAGCGTGATCGCCTCGCCGCGGGCGCTGCTGACGTCGGGCAGCACCGCAACCTTGCTTTCCACCGGCAGCACGACCTGGTTCCAGACCAGCCCGAACGGCCCGCGCCAGCGCACCCAGAGACGGTCGAAGCTGGCGACGCCGCGCCGCAGCGCCTGGAAGCGGAGGTTGAGCGACCCGCCTCCGGCGATTGGCAGCAAGGCGCCGCCGCTGCCGTCCACCGGCGCCAGACGTGCATCGTGGCCGACGCGAGCCTCCGCGGCGCACGGCCCCGAGTGACGGGCGGTGATTTGCACGCTGAACTCGCCGCCGACACCGGCCTGCTGCGGCGCATCGATGCTGGCATTCAGCGATGCCCGTCCGCGTCCGGCCGCGGCATCCACCGCCAGGAAGGCAAGCAGCAGGCAACTCCACAGCAACCCCAGATACCAGAACGACGGCAGTGCCAGCGCGACCAGGAAGGCCGGCACCGCGCCGGCCGCAGCTGCCCATACCGCTCGGCCGCTGGGATAGATCAACGTGGTGCTTCCGTCTGGTCGACCAGGTCGGAGACGATCTGCTCGACCAGCCGGCCATCGATCTGTGCGGCAGGCGAAAGGATGACGCGATGGCGCAGCGCCGGCACTGCCAGCGCCTTGACGTCGTCGGGGATCACATAGGCGCGTCCGTCCAGCGCCGCCCGGGCACGCGCCGCCCGCGCCAGCATGGCGCCGGCGCGCGGACTGGCCCCGACCTCCAGATCGGCATTTTCGCGCGTAGCCCGAACCAGCGCCGCTATGTAGCCGACGACATCGTCGACAAGGGTGACGGAGCCGACGACTTCAAGGGCCTCCTGCAGCGTTTCGCGATCCGTCTGCGCCTCGATGCCATATTGCGCGATGTCGTGCGAGGCGGAGCCGCCGCCATGATGGACGATGATGGCTCGTTCTTCCTCGGGGCCGGGATAGCTGACGCGGTGCTTGAACAGGAAGCGGTCGAGCTGCGCCTCCGGCAGCGGATAGACGCCCTGGTGCTCGATCGGATTCTGGGTCGCGACGACCATGAAATTGCGGCCGAGCGAATGCGTGGTGCCGTCAAAGGTGACCGCATGTTCCTGCATCGCCTCGAGCAGTGCGGCCTGCGTCTTGGGCGGCGTGCGGTTGATTTCGTCGGCAAGCAGGAGATCGCAGAAGATCGGGCCGCGCGTCAGCGTGAACTGCCCGGTCTGGAAGTTGTAGATGTTCGACCCGACGATATCGCCGGGCATCAGGTCCGGCGTGAACTGGATCCGCCCGTAGGCGATCCCAAGCGCCTGGGCGAAGCAGCGCGCGGTCATGGTCTTGGCCGTGCCCGGAGGACCTTCCAGCAGGATATGCCCGCCCGCAAACAAGGCGGTCAGCATCAGGTCGACCGTATCGTGCTGCCCGGTGATCGCCTTGGCCACTTCTTCCCTGATCCGTGTCGCCAGGGCCTTCACATCATCGACGTTCACCGAGCCTCCTTGCCGTCCAGTCATGCAGCCGTTCTGCTGCCTGTTGCATCTGCGTCAGATTCTTCGCCTCGCCGGCCGCTTGCGAGCGCGTCGTGAAGCCGCCGGCTTGCTCCTTATCGCGAGAGTCGAGCCAGTGGTCGAGCGCTTTGCCTTGCAACCCTTGCGGTGCGCCGAGCAGCGCGCCGGCGCGTACCCGCATCAAGGCCGCATAGCGGCCTCCCAGTTCGTCCAGCCGGCCGGCACGCCGCATGAGCATCGCCGTCGTATAGACCAGCGCCCCCCTGGCCGAGGCGAAAGCGCGCGGGGGGGTTAGCGGCGGGGCGCCCCCGGCCAGGGCCAGCCCGGACGCCCGCGCCGCACCGGGCAGG